>JAHEEY010000003.1 GCA_024640485.1 Chloroflexota bacterium
CCGAGTAGTTGCCGTACAGCTCATATACTTCATGGACGATCTCCTCATCACTCTGGCCTGGATTGGCCGACAGCGCCACCAGGGTGCCGATATCGCCCGCCTGGCCGATGTTGATCATCTGCCCGATATTGATCATCTGCCCGATGTTGATCATCTGCCCGATATTGATCATCTGGCCGATGTTGATCATCTGCCCGATGTTGATCATCTGACCCAGATCCATCAGGTCACCGATGTTGATCATCTGCCCGATATTGATCATCTGCCCGATATTGATCATTTGGCCGATATTGATCATTTGGCCAATGTTGATCATCTGGCCGATATCTCGCAGCTGCCCCGTCTCTTCATCAATCTCAGGGGCGAAGAGGTACAGATCGTAATCCGGCAGGTTGGGGTCAATCTCCGCGGCTGCCAGCACCGCCTCCAGGCCGGCGCCCGGCTGGATGCCCTCGTATTTCTCCCCGGTCAGCTGGTTGACCTGGGCGATCATATTCGCCCCGGCCCCACGGCCGCTGCTCAGCGTGACCGTCACGATTGAATCTGGGTCTGGCACCAGGAACTTATACCAGTTGGGATCGTTGACCGCAGCGGCCGTGCCGGTGATTACCACCATGGAACCATCCGCCGTCAGTGTCGGCGTGATCACCTGCGCCGTCTCTCGGGTAGCGTTCCCCATCTCAAAGGCGCCGATATCACAACGGTCGACCCTGTAGACAGATCTTTGGTCAGTTTCGGGGCAATCAGCGGCATCGGCGCTGTTGACCGCCGGGCTGCCCGGCAGCAGTTCGTGTGTTTCCGTCTCCCCACCGTTGTCTCGCAGCGGCCGCGTCTCAGCCGAGCCGCCCAATATATCGCCGATGCCAGTGCCGTTGACAGTTCCATTCACCGTACCAATCAGGTTGTAGCCCAGGGTGTTGACAGAACCATCCACATCATCGCCCAGGTTATCGGCGATGATGCTGTTGTGTGTACGGATTACACCAGCTCCGTTGGCCACCCCCGCGCCCACCTCAGCACTGTTGTTAGTGACGGTGCTGCTCTCCAGCTCCGCCTGCACCCGAGGGGCGTTGTAAATACCGCCGCCGTTAAGGGCGCTGTTGCCCGATACAGTGCTGTTGCCCACAGAAAGGATGCCGTCGTTGAAGATACCACCGCCATCGGTAGCTGTGTTAGCCGATAGAGTCGATTTGATGACCTGCATCTCCCCATCAGTATCATTGTGCAGTCCGCCGCCGATGTCGGCAGAGTTGCCCGACACGGTCACATTGGTGATGGTCAGCACTCCGCTGGAGCTGTTGCTGATGCCGCCGCCCAAAGCGCCGGTGCTGTTGCTCAAGACAATGGTGCTGAACAGCGTCAGCGTCGCTTCATTCCGCACGCCGGCGCCATTTCCACCCGTTTCACCACCGCGGATAGTGACGCCCACTATCGTGACATCTCCTCGCCGTACATGAAATACCCGGTCGAGCAAGCCGGCGGCGTCGATGATCGTCCCCTCCGGGTTCAGCCCCAAGATCAGCAGATCTTCGGTGATATCCAGATCGCCGGTCGCGGCTGCGTCTTCACCGCTGCCCGTCAGCGTCAGGAGATACGTGTCTTCCGACAGGTAGATGGTATCCGCCCCTATGCCCGCTGGACAGCCATCCACCGCCTGGTTGCTGTTAGCCGCGATGACCGCTTCCCTCAAGGTACAGTTGCCGTTGTTCGTCCGGTCATCGGCCGGGGTATCAACGATGATCGCTGCTCCCCGCACCGTAATGGTCACTTCAACCACGTTGGAGTTCGATTGGCCGTCGCTGACCATGTAGGAGAATCTATCTTGGCCCACAAACAAGGAGGTGGGCGAATAGGTGATGGTGCCGTTCAGGTTGACCACCACCGTACCGCTGACCGGCTGCGTAACAATGACCGGCACTATCCGGCTGTTGTCCACATTGGGATCATTACCCAGGATCGGGATCTCCACCGGCTGCCCTGCCAGAGTCGTCACCGTGTCAGTCACCGCCACCGGCACATCCGGCATCGGATTCACACCGATCACCACCCGGGCGGCATTAGACAGCGCCTTGCCGTCGCTGGCCCGGTAGCTGAACACATCCTCACCGTAAAAGTCCGGCGCCGGCGTATAGGTAAAACTGCCGTTCCGGTTCAGCTGTACCGTCCCGTGGCTGGGCCCAACCGCCAGCACCGCCGTCAGCCCGTCTAGATCGGCGTCGGAATCATTGGCTAACACCCCGGATGCCGGCACTGTCAGCGACACATCCTCATCCGTCACATAAACGTCCCCAAAAGCCCTAGGCGGCGTGTTTGCCGCCCCCAGCGGCATCGCCCACAGCTCCATGCCTGCCGTCGCGCCTGCTGGCAGCATCGCTGCCTGATTCTCATATTGGTCTGGCCGAGCCAATTCCCCGCCGTAATATTGACCATCTGTCGCTTTGAAGAACAGTAAACCATTGGCCTCGGTAAACTCGCTGGCCCAGGAATCCCCGATGGCATTGATATTCCCGATCATGAAGGTGCCGGTCATCGTCCCGTCACTCTGCCACACTTCGCTGCCGTTGACACCATCATCGGCGGCGAAGAAAAGGGTGCCGTTGATATTGGTAAGATTGGACGGATAGGCGTAGAGATTGCCAAGATCGGCAGCCATATACGTTCCCCCAACCGTGCCGTCACTGCGCCACAGCTGATTGCCGTGGATGCCGTCATCGGCGAAGAAATACAGCAGCCCATTGGCCACCGTCAGATTACCTGGATAGGAACTGCCGGATGGATTGATATCCAGGACCATCCGGGTGCCGGCATTGGTGCCGTCACTCTGCCACAGTTCATAGCCGTTGGCGGCATCCGCTGCAGTGAAGAAGAGCCTGTTGTTATAGACAACGAGATCAGACATATACGAAGAGGATGTACCTGAATAGATATCCTTGACCAACAGGGTGCCCGTAATCGTACCATCGCTTCGCCACAGCTCAGATCCAGATACGCCGTCACTGGCGCTGAAGAAAAGAGTGCCGTTAAAATTGGTCAGGTCGTCTGGCCAAGACGACGCAGTCCCGGTGTAAATATCCTGGACCTGTACCGTACCCTTATCTGTGCCGTCACTTCGCCACAGCTCGTAACCAGAGTTAGCGTCACTCGCCACAAAGAAGAGCGTGCCATTAACATCAGTAAGATTGAAAGGATTGGAGCTGGCGCTGCCCCGTAAGATATCGCTGACCAACTGGGTGCCCGCGGCCGTACCGTTACTCCGCCACAGTTCCGAACCAACTGCCTCGTCCGCAGCAGTGAAGTACAGAACACCCCCGACCTCAAGCAGTCCCGAGGGCCCGGAACTGAGGGTGCCGGAATAAATATCCTTGACCATCACAGTCCCTTTGACACTGCCGTCGCTCCGCCACAGTTCACGGCCGTAATCAACATGATCCGCGCTGAAGAAAATCTCCCCCAGATACGGGATCAGATTTGCCACATAAGCGCCGCTGCTGCCAGTATAAATATCTTTCACCAACAGCGTGCCGGCAGCTGTACCATTACTGCGCCACAGCTCATCCCCATTGGCGCTGTCAAACGCCCGGAAGAAGAGGGTACCGCCAACATTGGTCAATTCAGTCGGCTCTGCGTCAGCGCCGCTGCGGTTGATATCTCTGACCAATGAGGTCGTAGCGGCAGTGCCGCCGCTGCGCCACAGCTCCTCACCATAGATCGGATGCGTTCCCTGGAAATACAGCACCCCGTTCACATCAATCAGCTGATACGGGTATCCGCTGGCATCACCCGGATTGAGGTCTTTCACCATCAACGTATTGGCGCTGCTGCCGTCCGTCTGCCACAGCTCATCCCCATATCTGCCGTCATTCGCGCTGAAGTAAACCTTGCTTCCTATCTTTATCAGTGAGGCAGGAGAGGAGCTGAACACGTCTGGATAGATATCTTTTACCAGGCGAGTACCCTTATCACTCCCATCACTTATCCACAGTTCGCTGCCGCTTTCAGCAGTGTAGGCTGAAAAAATCACCTCGCTGCCCAGGGCCGTCATATATCCTGGGCTGGAGCTGCCGCTCAGATTGATATCCATTACCATCGTCGTATTATCGACAAGCCCTTCGCTGCGCCACAGTTCGCGGCTGTTGATCCCATTATCAGCACTGAAATACAATACCCCATTCACATTGGTGAGATTCAGCGGGGCTGATGATGAGCTGCCGTCGGCGATATCCATGACCATGATGGTGTCGTTTGCCGTTCCTCGGCTTACCCAAAGCTCATCGCCATAAATGCCGTCATTTGCTCGAAAAAACAATACCCCATTGACATCCGTCAGATACTGGATGTTTGCCGACAGGCTGCCCGCTCTGATATCCAGGACCATATCTGTCCCGGCAGCCATTCCATCACTAACCCACAGCTCGCTGCCGGCGGCCGTTGTGCTGGCGGCAAAATAGAGGGAGCTGCCCACTTTTGTCAGGTAGCTGGGATAAGAAGAACCTAGTCCCACATTGATATCTTCAACCAACGTGGTCTTGCCGCCAGCATGCTTCCACAGCTCAACTCCGCTGGCCGGCTCAAATGCCTGAAAGAAAAGGGTGCCGTTGACATCTACCAGATACGCTGGATTGGAGCCGTCGACACCCGAATTAATATCCGCCACCATCACCGTACCGCTGGCGGTACCGTCACTGCGCCACAGCTCACTCCCATGAACGCCGTCATCAGCCGTGAAATACAGCAGCCCATTTGACACCGTCAGCCCTGTCACCCACCCTGAGATCCCGGGGTAGATATCCTTGAGGATGATGGTACCGGCGGCGGTGCCGTCACTCTGCCACACTTCCCTGCCGTGAATGCCATCATCCGCTACAAAGAACAGCCGCCCATCAAATTCAACCGGATATTCCATGCTGGATGGCATAGTATTGGTATTGATATCCTTGACCAGATAAGGGCCGGGTACCGCCCCAACCTGCTGCAGCGAATCCGCATCCGCCGGCTGCACCGCTGACACTAAGCCATGAAACAGCGCCGCCGCCAGCAGCAGCGGCATCAGGATGTAAGCAAAAGATTTGATACGTGAGACGGTCATGACAACTTCTCCTCTCTTTTCGTGGCACCCGGGTCTGATTGGGATCTTCTAACCTGCCGCACCGAAGCCGGTCCGTTAATCATCATTGAACGCGGAAGGCTGCGTGGGCCGCCTATCGCTGCGGCAGCTGCTTCCATCTGGTTGTACTGACTCTTTCAACCGGACAGCGACGCCCCATTCCCCATGACTGATCGCTGTCAATGGTTGCGACGCCAATTCTCGATGACGGCATCGCGCCCACGATTTATCCAGCCTGATAACCCAATAGTAAGTGTAGCAGGAGCCGCTTACAATCTCACTTTCACATGCCGCCGCCTAAAAGTTATGTGAGAAGACAGTCTAGCACATCCCCATCGCCGCTGTCTACCGCCCCTGCTCAGCCTCAAACCTTGCCGGCAGCCAGCGTTGCCGGCACAATTAACAGTAACGAGGGTCACCATGGATTACCAGCAGGCGATCAACCAGAACTACCATCAAGACAACCTGATCCGTACCATTGAACACGCGTTGGAGAAATCGGGGAAAGAGATCACCGCCCTGACCCGTGAGGATCTGCGCTTCTTCGATGAATTCCACATCGGCGGCAGAGCCGCCACCCGCGAACTCGGCCGGCTGGCCCGGCTGGCACCCGGCACCCGGCTGCTCGACATCGGCTGCGGCATCGGCGGCCCCGCCCGCACCTTGGCGGCAGAGTTCGGCTGTCAGGTAACCGGCGTCGAGCTGGTGGAAAGCTACTACCAGGCGGCAGTAGCTTTGACCGGCTGGGTCGGCATGAGCGCTCAGGTCCAGTTCCAATTGGGCTCTGCCGCCGACCTCCCCTTTGAAGACAATAGCTTCGATGTCCTCTGGTCCCAGCACCTGATCATGAACATCGCCGATAAGCCCGCCCTCTTCCAGGAGATGCGCCGGGTGCTCCGCCCCGGAGGACGGCTGGCCCTCTACGAAGGGTTTGCCGGCCCCCTCTCGCCTCCCCACTACCCCGTACCCTGGGCCGCCAGCCCGTCCATCAGCTTCCTGACAGATCAAGATTCCCTGCGCCAGATGCTGGCTGATGCCGGCTTCCAGGAAGAGCAATGGCACGACCTCACCGATGCCTCATTAGACTGGTTTGAAAAGATGATCGCCAGCCAGACGGCCAGATCAGCCGATGGCCCACCCCTCCTGGGTCTGCATCTGCTGTTGGGCCCCACCGCCGGGCAGCGGATGGCCAACGTGCGCCGCAACCTCACCGAGAATCGGCTGGGTATCGTCCAGGCGATACTGCGCGGCTAACCTCTAGGAACCTCTGCCTTCCGCTGCAGGATCCGCTTCACCAGCTTCATCCGGAAATGGTCCGCCCGCTCCCGTTCATCCAATGCCATTTCGATAGCCCGCTTCTCCGCTTCCAGCTGCGGCAGCACCACATGCTCCAGAGCGTTGGCCCGGCGGGAGGTGCGTTTAATCTCATCAGCCAGCCGTTTCAAGCGCAGTTCACTCTCGGCCAGCTCCAGCAAGCTGTCAATTTCACGCTCAAAAGCGGACGCCGCCTCGTCAATCGTGGTCGAGGTGCCGGTGATCGCGTACCCTCGCCCCAGCACCGATCGGGATATCCGCCGCTGCTCGATGACCGGCACCTTCACCCCCATCACATTCGCCGAGCGCACGTCGATAGACAATTCCCCCCGCGAGGCCAGCGCCGCCGAGTGGACCGCGGCGCTGCCAGCCCGCGCCTCTGCCCGGATCAAAGCCCGCCGCGCCATAGAAGCCGCCGCTTGCAAGGCGTCACTCTCCGCCAGCACCAGCTCCGCCACCCGCATCAGTTCGCTCAGCAGTGCCGCTCTTTTCTGCCTCAACATCTCCAGCCCCTGCCCCGCCAGCGCGATCTGCTCTTTGCGGGCCAGCAGTTCCATTCGGGTGACCGTTACTTTCTGCATCACATCACTCCCTCAGCTCGCCTGCCCGACTATCTCGGCCCCGGCTTGCCAGCCGGCTGCTCCCGCCGGTATTGATCAATAAAAGCTTGCGGGATCCGCTTCAGCCGCTGCGCTGGCATCCCCGAGAGCAGATCCCACGCCAGAGCCATGGTCTCTTCGATCGACCGGTTCACAGTCCCCTGTCCGATGAATTCATGCTCAAACCGTTCGGCGAAACTCAACGTCGCCTGATCCTCCGGCGAAAGCGCCGCTTCCCCGATGATCGCCACCAATCGGCGTAGATCGCGAGCCTCGGCATAAAAAGTGTACAGCTGGTCAGCCACTGCCCGGTGATCCGCCCTGGTCTTCATCGGTCCGATAGCCGCATTCATCAGCCGTGACAAGGAGGGCAGCACATCAATCGGCGGGAAAATCCCTTTCCGGTGCATATCTCGACTCAGCACGATCTGCCCTTCAGTGATGTAGCCGGTCAGATCCGGGATAGGATGGGTGATGTCATCATCCGGCATATTCAGGATGATCAGCTGGGTTAGCGACCCTTTCTTCCCCCGCAGCCGCCCCGCCCGCTCGTAAATGCTGGCCAGATCGGAATACATATAACCGGGGTAACCCCGCCGCCCGGGGACCTCTTCCCGGGCCGCCGCCACTTCGCGCAGTGCTTCACAATAGTTGGTCAGGTCCGTCAGGATCACCAGCACATGCCGGTCATGGGTGAACGCCAGGTATTCGGCCGCCGTCAAAGCCGCCCGGGGGGCGAACAGACGCTCGATAGCCGGGTCATCCGCCTGGTTGATGAACATCACTGTCCGGTCCATCGCCCCCCCGGCCCGAAACTGATCCAGAAAGAAGCTCGCCTCCCGGTGAGTGATCCCAATAGCCGCAAAAACTACCGCGAACGGCTGCTGAGAATCACCGCTGCCGCCTACATGAGAGTGGGCCGCGATTTGAGCGGCCAGCTTGTTGGCCGGCAGCCCCGCGCCGGAAAAAATCGGCAGCTTCTGCCCCCGGGCCAGGGTATTCAAGCCGTCTATTGCCGACACCCCCGTCTGGATAAACTCATTCGGCTTGTCCCGATAAGCGGGATTAATCGGCAGTCCGTTGATATCCAGAGAGAATTCAGGGATGATCGGCGAGCCGCCGTCAATGGGGGTGCCGAACCCGTTCAAGACCCGGCCCAGCATCGACAACGAAACATCCAGCCGGGCCACATCCCCGGTGAAACGGGCTCTGGTATGAACCAGATCCAGGCCGCTGGTGCCGGTAAACACCTGCACTACCCCCCGATCCCGGTCAATTTCCAGCACCTGCGCCAGCCGGACTTGCCCATCAGGCCCGGTGATCTCGACGATTTCATTGAACGCGATCCCCTCAGTCCGATCGATGAACAACAACGGTCCGGCAATACGCGATAGCGTGCGATACTCTTTAGTAACCATGGAAGGTATCGTTTTTTGGCTCATTTCAGCTCCCTAAAAGACATGTCGATCTTGCTTATCAGCTGCTCCAGCGCCGCCGGCGCCTTTTCTACCGGGATCTCTTTCATGCGAGCAATCTCTCCCATCACCGGCAGTGAGACGATCTTCTCCAGCGCAAAGCCATCCTTGAGCAGCACTGATGCCTGGTGGTGAAACACCAGGATAACCCGCAGCATCCAGTACGCTTTCAGCAGTGAGCAGAACCGGTCGACCTCGTCATATGCCGACTGCTGCAGGAAATCTTCACGCAGCATCCGGGTAACCGCCAACACCTCTCGCTGCTCATCAGCCAGCGAATCCGGCCCAACCAGCTGCACGATTTCCAACAGCTCCACCTCTTCCTGCAGCAGCGCCTTCGCCTCTCGGATCTGCGCCTCCCAATCCGGGGCGACTTCCCCGCGATACCATTCATGCAGGTCATACAAGGTATAGCTGTTGCTCCAGTTGATAGAAGGAAAGTGGCGTCTCCGGGATAGATCGTAATCCAGTCCCCAGAAGGTACCCACCACCCGCAGCGAATTCTGGGTCATTGGCTCCGAGAAGTCCCCTCCGGGCGGCGAAACAGCGCCCACCAGGGTCACCGATCCCATATGCTGCTTCTCCACCGGCCCATCTCCGTTACGGCTGATCTTGTCCATCCCCAGGCAGACGATTCGCCCGGATCGCTCGTAAAACTCAGACAGCCGGGCCGATAGGTAAGCAGGGTACCCCTCCTCACCAGGCATCTCCTCCAGCCTGCCGGAAATTTCCCGCAGCGCTTCTCCCCAACGGGAGGTGCTGTCCGCCAGCATCAGTACGTCATACCCCATATCCCGGTAATATTCAGCCAGGGTGATCCCTAAATAGATACTCGCTTCCCGGGCAGCCACCGGCATATTCGACGTATTGGCGATCAGGATAGTGCGCTCCATCAGCGGCGCACCCGTTAAAGGATCGTCCAGCTGTGGAAATTCAGCCAGCACTTCTGCCATCTCGTTTCCTCGCTCGCCGCAGCCCACATAAACCACCACATCCGCGTCCGCCCAGCTGGCTAGGCTGTGTTCAGCCACCGTCTTCCCCGTTCCAAAGCCGCCGGGGATAATGGCAGATCCCCCTTTGGCCACCGGAAAGAATGCGTCAATGATCCGCGTCCCCGTAATCAAGGGGGCACGGGGCTGCCGCTTTCTCAGGTAGGGTCGGGGACGGCGCACCGCCCAGGTTTGCCGCAGGCTGACTGGGTACGGCTCCTTGCCATCATCCCTCTGAATTTTCGCCACCACATCGTCACACCGGTACTGCCCCTCTTGAATACTCACCACCCTCCCGGATGCCCCTTCAGGGACCAGGATCCGATGCAGGATCGTTTTACTCTCCGGCACGACTCCCAGCACATCTCCCTCAGACACCCGGCGATCGACTTCCACATGAGGTGTGAACTGCCAATACCGTTCCGCCGGCAGCGGATCTAGCGCCAAACCGCGCTCCAGAAAAATGCCGCTGTCATGCTCTCCGCCCGTCAATGGGCGCTGCAATCCATCATATACGCTGCCCAATAAGCCGGGTCCCAGCTGGGCCAGCAGCGGCGCGCCGCTGTTAACCACCTGCTCGCCCACCTGCAGCCCGCTGGTATCCTCATAAACCTGGATGGTAGTCTGATCCCCTGAAAGCCGGATCACTTCACCAATAAGCCCCATCTCTCCCACGTGGACCACGTCAAAAAGACAGACATCCCGAAGTCCCACAGCAACCACCACCGGCCCGGCAATACGTATCACTTTACCAGTTCGACCATTGGTCTCGCCCATAAGAGCCCCCTGTAAATTCCATTTAAACAGCTGATCTCAGCCCACCTAGCTCTGCACCCCATGGAAGCTGATATGCACCCCCACCGCCTGCCGCAGCAGTGATGCGATCCGCCGATGCTCGGAGAGATCTCCTTCAGCAGTCGACCCTTCCGGCAGCATCAAATAGGGCAGCTGTTCAGCACCATCCAGGCGACGCCGGAACGCCGCATCGAAACCAGCCAATAATGTCTCATCCACAGCCAGCAGCCCCGATTCGCCGCTGTCCAACCATTTGGAAATCATCTGGCATGCCTCCTCCGCGTTTGCCGCGGCAAAAGCATTCACCCCGGCCAGGTGAAAACCGGGAGCAAGTTCAGGCTGTGTCACCACCAGTAAACGACTCATAATTCATCCAAAAAAGCGATCTCTGTCCGGATTTGAGCGACAGTTTCTCCAACAGCCAATCCCATCGCCGTCCGGTGCAGATTGTTGATCTCATTACGCTTCAAAGCCATGTAGCCTATCACCACCCCGATCCCCAGCGGATCGGTATACAGCAATCCATGGGCCAACTTTAGCTGGTACCGTACCAAAGCCGCCTCAAACACACTCAGGTTGCCGCTCGACCGGTATCTCTCCATTGCCCCCGATAAGACATCCCCATAAACGGTCCCAGCCAACTTGCTGACCGCTCGCTGTATCGATCCCTGCCCCGCCGAATCATTCAGCACATCCCAGGAAACAGTTCCCGGGCCGACCAGAAGCGGGGTTGCTTCATCCGAATTGAAATATTGGCGCAGGAACGGGGACGCCTCTGGCAGGCCGGCCAGCCGCAGCACCGCCAGGATATTGTCCGCATCTGCCCCTGCCCGCAGGAACCGGATGAATGCCGCCGCATCTCCGCCGTTTCCGGACGCCATCGCCGTCCGGTAATACCAGCGCTCTAAAGCCAGCTCCATCTGAAACAGACTGGCCCCCGGTCGTTCCGCCCGCAGCTGCATCAGCGGCCTGGCCAATGGATCTCGCCAGGTTGCCAGCAGATCTATCGCCGAGCGGGCATCAACCATCAAGCTCAGCCGGGCCAGATCAGCCGGCTCCAGCCGTCCCACCGGCAGCGTACCCGTCAAAATCTCGTTCGCATCAACGTGCTGGGTCAGCCCCCGCAGAATCGCCTTGACATTATCCACATCGTACCGCCCCACCACCCAGCCCAGGAGCTCCTGGGCTGGCCCGCCGCGGAAGAAGCTCTGCACCTTGGTCACCGTGTTAATCCACTCCTGCCGCCACGCCCGGTTCAACGCCGCCATGTCAGAGAATTGAACCAGTGCCCGCTCCACCGCTTCACGATAGCCGGTCTTGCTCAGAGCATTGATCAGCCCGCGAACCGTTCCGGCAGCCAGCAGCTCTTCCATTTCCGGCCGGGTAAGCAGCCGCGATTTCATCCCATGCAGACGCGCATTGCCGTAATCAAAGTCAGACATAATTTCATCCCAACAACCAGCCGGCGGTGAGGCCGGATTACGCGGCCTGTTTCATGAAGAAAGCGGCCAGCTCTTGCCGCAGATAAGGGGCAGCCCGTTCCAATCTCGCTTCTAAGGTGTTGGTCACCACCACCCGCCCATCTCCACTGCGAACGATCACCCCGCCCCAGCTGTTCAGTCTGGGCAGAATGGTCAGATCCAGCTCCAACTGGGCGATTAGTGCCTCCAAAAGCGACTCATCCCTCAGGTCAACCTCGATTTGAGGTTGCATCGATCGCTGAGTGGATGCCCCGTTCAGCTCCTCTCCCCCCAGCACCTGGACAGCGTCTTCTAGGAGCCATCTCAGGATCTGGGCATACTCGGGTGAACTGCGCAGCTCGATGAGCCGCCGGCGTGTTTGCGAAAGCGCCGCCGCCGTCGCTTCATCACGAGCCCGGCTCACGATCTGCATCGCTTCCAGCTTGGCCCGATGCAGCCGGCGAGCACACTCACCAGAGACCGGCCCCAACACCGCTCTGCGACTGCTGTCATACCGCTGCGCCGCTTTCGCCTTGGCCTCCTCCGTTACCCGATCGATCTCAGCATCGGCCGATGCCCGCAGCGCCTCCAGTTCTACCTCACCTGAGGCTGTAATATTGCCCAATATCGTTTCTATACTCATTTGATTAACTCATAGGAACAAGATAATGGCGGCCACCGCGAACCCCAGGATGACCATGGTTTCAGGGATAGCAAGCAGCAAGATCATCACACCGATCATGTCCGGTTTTTCAGCGATGACCCCTGCCCCGGCAGAGCCAATGCGGCCCTGGGCAAGCCCAGTGCCAATAGCTGCCAATCCCACTGCTAATCCAGCGCCAATAGGAACATAAATTGAAGGATCCATTAGACTTTCCTTTATCACGATTGCGGGGAAGAGCCTCGGACACGTCCTCCCCTGTTTCTAAACTCTTTAGCCAGCGCCGCCGAGCATCGTCGATTGCCGGCTCTGGAATGGTTCAAAGGGCTGCCCGCCGCCCTCATAGAATTTACGGAAGAACTCCACGTAATGCAGACGCAGGCTGTGAATTGTGGGACTGAACGCCCCCAACACCAGGTTGAGGGCATGGATCAATACTGCGATAATGATCCCCACCACCACACTGCCCATCATCCCCATCACCTCGTTGGCCAATTTAGCCATGTAAACAGAAGCCAATCCCACCGCCGCGATACGCAGGTAAGAGAGGATGTTACCTATCAGCCCAATGAACTCGATAGGCCCCAACAGCACCCCTAACCAGCCCAGCGGTACACTCAGCAGCACAATCCCTATCATCATGATCACCGCCGCCGGATTCATGAAACCGTCCGGCAGCCAATCGACCGCCACAGAAACGATCATGAACAGCCCTATCAGCCCCACCAGCATCCCACCCCGTTCCAACAGGTTGTGCCGGCTTTTCTCCCGTATCGCCTCCCACACCCCCAGGACCAACCCCAGGGTAATATGGATCACCCCGACCGCGATAGAAAGAATCAACAGCGATGTGACCTCATCCGCGCTGGCCCGGTCAAACCAAAGGGGATGCATCCCCAGCTCTTCACCCAAGGTGCCAAACAGTTCGCCGTAGACGAAACCGAAGACGATGCTCCAGGCCGAACCCATAATCAATACCTTGATCACGTCTCGAACAGTGCCCGGCTGTGAAAATCGACGGAGCCCCAACAGCCCCAAAAGCAGCAGCAGCGATCCATAGCCCACATCTCCCAGGATCATGCCGAAGAACAGCGGCAGGAAGAAAGCCATCAACATCGTCGGATCGATCCCTTCATACCGCGGCAGGCTAAACATCTTTACCAGGCTTTGGAACGGTCGGGAGATCGCCGGATTATTCAACATCACCGGCGCAGACTTCTGTTCCTGGCTGGTCAGCGAGACCAGCTCCGCCACAACACCCTCTCCAGCCGCCGCGGACAGGGCTGCCTGCACCTTAGGGATATCAACCCGCGGCACCCAACCGGCCACCACAAAGGTCTGCTCCGTTTCTCCAAATTGGGTTAACACATCTATCTCATCCAACCCATCTCGCAGGCAGATACGCCACCACTTGAGACGGGGCAGCCATTCATCCGCCAGCGATCCTAACCCTTTGCGGATCTCAGCTAGCTCGCTGGGAATCTCAGCCAGACGCTGGCTCAGCGCCAGCACCGCGCTGTCCGGTGGTTGATCGGCGATCTCCTCCGGCAGCCGCAGCCGGGTGATATCTTCCCGTCCCAGCAGCGCCTCCAACTCATCCGAGAACTCCTTGGGGACCACCACAAACATCGCCCGGGTACTTTCGTCGATATCCTCACCCACCATTTCAGCCCGCCCGGCGGTCATCTTCAATAGCGCCTCAGACACCCCATCCAACACCCAGATATGAGCCCGGCTGACCAGCACCCCCACAAACACATTATCAGGATCGTGGGCCGACTCCGGCACAATCGGAAGCAGCTTCCGCAGGGTGATCTCGTATCGAGGCAGCGATATTTGCTCCGCTTCCAACTTCTCTCGTTTACTCATCAGAGCCTGGACCCGGGGAGCCAGCAGCTCCACCCCCGCCCGGGCAGCATCCATGCACTCTTCTTCAGAGGATCGCTCCAGGCGGCCATCCATCTCCTGCTGCTCGCTGCTGCTCAGCACCCCAGTCAACGTGGAGACCAGTCCTTCCACCTTGGTCACCAAGTAGGTGGTCTCCTCCCGCAGTTGGATCGTCTCTTTGGCCAGGCTCAGCGGTCGGGCGGAAATCGATTCCATTTCCGACACATCTTCAATCTGCATACATCCCAGCAGATGAAGCTGCCGCACCACCGGCATCAATTGCGACTTCAGGCCGATGACCTGCAGACGGCTCATTTCAAGCTTCATGGATCAACCCCTCCTCGGTCAGCCGCGACAGCTCCGTTGACTCGTCTCCGATGACCACCTTCACAGCGTAGTCCACCGCCACGGCTATCTGTGCCGGGGTGATGCCTCGCAGCCGTTCGGCTTCAACGCCAGCCTGGGAGACGATCTTGTGCGCCTCCTCATCAGCTTGCTGCAGCGCCGTTTGTCTCTGCAGCTCACCTTCAACACGCCCCCGTTCTTCAGCTTGGGACAGCTGTTCTTGCACCCGTTCACGTGCCGCGGCGATTTCTTTCGCCGTTGATTCGCGGGCAGCTGCCACCATTCGGGTGACCTCTGCCTCACTGCTGCGAATCAGATCTAGAAGCGCTGTTGCCTTCCTGTTTGCTTCACTCATAACTGCCTCCCCTAGCTCGGCTGGCCGTAAAGCCACCAATATTCATCTTGAGGGTACGCCGGCTGCCACATTTCATCCCAGACGAATGCCCCCTTTTGCCATCGACTGTGCAAATTCTTATCTAGGCTGTTGAGTTCCTCAGCCACCTTGCGGTCGAGCTGGTAGGGGAATTTCTCCAAACGCTTCATGATAGCGTCGATCACCACCCGGGTATCCACCAGCTTTGCGTATTTGGGCGTGTAGTCACCTTTACAGGATGCCAGCGTCTTCAGGTGCCTCACCCACCCGCTGATGAAACCGTGCAGCTCTTGATGAGCACGCGCTTCAAACCGCACCACTTTTTCCTTCAACGCTTCATCATAGAGGGCCGCCGCCTGCCGCACGCGAACCTGGTCCTCCAGTCTCAGCTTTTTGCATAGAATAGTCAGCCGGTCATATCGCATCAGGTAGCCGCCGATAGTCAGAGGCGGCATCTCGCCGTTACCCATCACCCAATGCGTGCACTCGCTAATCAGATAGGCATCCATCTCGGCAGCCATCTGTTCCATCACGCGCAAATCTTGTTCAATAATCTGGTTCTCGGTCATATTAGCCCCCTTTGGGAGCCTTTCGGCTCCCAGGATCGATCCGCTGTGAGACCATCATCGCCGCCTTACACTTCCGGCCGTTTGGCGATATAGCCCTCAGACATCATCATCTTGGTCAGATTACGCGAACGCCCGATGATATTGGTGGCATGGGTGTACAGCTCGTCATAGCTCTTCGTCAGCCGGGCCACCCCTTCTTCCTGTGCCTTCATCCCCACCGCCGCTGCTTCCCGTGGGAACAGCTCCCATTCATCCATATTGGGCAGCAGATGCTCATCATCCAGCCGGTCCCCTATCTGATCGGCCAGCGCTTGGGCCGCCGCAAAGCACATCCCATCAGTGATCGTGCTGGCTCGTACATCCAGCGCCCCCCGGAAAATGCCGGGGAATCCCAGCGAGTTATTCACCTGGTTGGGGAAATCAGAACGCCCCGTGGCGATGATTCGGGCTCCATTTGCCTTCGCTTCCCACGGCCAGATCTCCGGCACCGGGTTGGCACAGGCGAACACAATCGCGTCTTTGCTCATTCGCGAAACCCACTCCGGTTCGATCGTACATGGGCCCGGCTTAGAAAGCGCGATGACCACATCAGCCCCTTCCATCGCCTCAGGGATACCCCCTTGTCGCAGCTCGCCGTTGGTCGTCTGGCACAAATGCCATTTATCCATGTACTCGTGCTTCCGCTTTTCCAAATCTTTCCGGTGCGGCCCCAAGATCCCCCGGCTGTCCACCATGATGCTGTTGATCGGATCTACTCCCCAGCCAAAGATCAGCCGGGTGCAGGCCACATTCGCGGCGCCGCAGCCGATGAAGACCACCTTCACATCTTCCTTCTTCTTGTTCACCAGCTTCAGCGCGTTCATCAGTCCCGCCAGGGTCACCGTCGCCGTCCCCTGCTGGTCATCATGCCAGATCGGGATCTCCGCCTCGCGGCGCAGCGTGTCCAGGATGCGGAAACATTTCGGCTGGGAGATATCTTCCAGATTGACCCCGCCCCAGCCCGGCTGGAGCATCATGACTGTCTCGATCAACTTGTCAGGGTCTTTGGTGTCCACCATGATCGGTATGGCATCAACGCCGCCCAAATACTTATACAGCAGCGCCTTCCCTTCCATCACCGGCAGCCCCGCTTTGGGGCCAATGTCTCCCAATCCCAGCACCCGGGTGCCGTCGCTCACCACCGCCACCGTATTCCATTTGTTGGTATGCTCATATACCGCTTCCGGGTCCTCAGCAATCGCCCGGCACGGCGCCGCTACCCCTGGTGTGTACCAGACGGCAAAATCATTGAAATCCTCTACACTGCATTTCAACGCTGTCTCTACTTTGCCCCGGTAGAACGGGTGCAGTTTCATGGCATCGGCTGATGGTTTCTGCGCCTTTGCCAGTAGTTCTTCAATATTGACATCTTGATCTTGCTTTAACATCGTCATACTCCTCAATTTGCCACGGCATCAACGGCCCTGGCCATATCAGCAGCATTATCCGTTAGCGGATAACTGACGCTCACAGGAGCCGATCCGCGCCATAAAGAATTTCCACCATCATCCAACTCAATAATCCCCTTTCCTGCTCCCACCCCTCACGGCAGGACAACCACAGCCGCTGGCGGATGAAAAGCCAGAATGGTGATACTGCCGTAAACGAAAGCGGCAATACCGACCAAAACCGCCGCGCCCATCAGCAGCCGCTTAGACGCGTTGACTCTCTCTATGTCCATCAATACCGCATACCCGCCGCTGAGCGCGTGCACCAGCACGAAAAACAGAAAGGCGATATCGATACCCTTCCACAACGGCTGGTCCAGCCGCTCGATGATCCGGCTGAAATCGATATGAAAGGGAGGGTAATGGACCACCACCATGTGAATCGTCATGAAGACCACCAGCGCGATGGCGCTGAACCGCTGCATTCGAAACAGTCTCATGCTATCCCTCCAGCATAAACAGGATAATCGGCACCCCGCCGGCGATGGTCACCAGGATAAAAGCGGCAAACATCGCGTAAAACATGCTCTTGCGGGCATCGGTGACATTGAAGTAATGGACTATCAGTAAGCGAATGCCGTCGAAAGCGTGATAGATCACCGCTGCCAGCAGGGCCACTTCCATCAACTTGAAGATTGGCGTCTGCACCAATGCCAGCCTTTGGTCAAACACAGCCGGCCCGGCATTGATGGAGCCGATCACCCAGATATGGATAAACAGATACAAAACTAAGGCCACGCCGGAGACGCGGCGAAAGATGAAGCTGATAAACCCTGTACTCCGATACATCGGCTGTCTCCTTTACCTGCTCTCTGACAACAGTTTCTCTTGCCTCACTTCTCGCGCAGCGGCAAACGTTACCCGTTTCTGGATCAGCTTGCGCAGCGTCTCAATCGCCTCTGTCGGGTTCAGCTGCTTGGGGCAGGCGTCGATGCAGTTGAAGATCGTATGGCATCGAAAGACGCCGTAATCCCCATCTAGCTGCTGAAGCCGCTGTCCGGGCTGGCTGTCGCGGGGATCCAGGACCCTCAGAAACGCTTTCAACAGCGCATGAGGCCCCAGATAATTCTTATTCAAGGCGACTACCTGGCAGGCAGAGTAACAGGCGCCGCACATGATGCACGTCTCCGCGTTTTGCAGCGCCGCTACTTCGTCCGGAGAGACCCGGTACTCTTTCTCCGGGACACCATCCGGCGGCAGCAGCCACGGCTTCACTTTTAAATACTGTTCCCAAAAAGAACTCCGATCGACCACCAGATCTTTGATGATCGGCAGATACGGCAGCGGGCGGATGCTGATCTGGTTCTTCTTATCCAGATGCGCCCTCACCGGCTGGTTGCATACCAGGGTGTTGCGCCCATTGATATTCATGGCGCAGCTGCCGCAGATAGCGTGGCGGCATGATCGCCGGAAAGTCACGCTCCCATCTTGGTGCTGCTTGATCGCGTCCAATGCATCCAGGATAGTGGTGTCCGCTGTCACCGGAATATGGTATGTGCGGAAATATGGCTTCTTATCAACATCAGGATCAAACCGCTGAATCCGCACCGCCGCTGATTGCGTTGAAGCTTCCATTCTGTTGCCTGTCATCCCAACTCCCCTTGATCATCCTCAATATTTCCGCTCTTGCGGCGGATAACGATCAGTGAAAATATGGACCGGCTTATAGCTCAAGATAGGGCCATCACTCGCTTTATGGGCCATGGTGTGCTTGAGCCATTCCTGGTCATCTCGCTTTGGAAAATCAACCCGGTAATGAGCGCCCCGGCTCTCGGTCCGGGCCAGGCCGCTGGCCACAATCACCTCGCTGAACGTCAACAGATGCTCCGTCTCGATGGCGCCCAGCAGATCCGTGTTAAACCGCCGGCTTTTGTCCATGATGCCAGCCTGGCCGAAACGCTGCTGCAGCCGCTTGATCTTCTCCAGCGCCTTCCCCATCTCTTCCGCATTGCGGAACACGCCGCACTGCCGGGTCATCGTCTCCTTGAGCTCCGCGCCTACCTGGCCGACCGACTCCTTTTTGCCGCCGCCATCCATGAAACCAGCGATACGGGCCTGATTTCGGGCTACCGGGTCCCCACTCACCGGATGCAGCCCTGCGCCGTCCTGAACAAATGCCGCCATCGCTGTGCCCGCCCGCCGGCCGAACAGCGACGCTCCCAGCAGGCTGTTGGTGCCCAGCCGATTGGCGCCGTGAACACTGACACAAGCACATTCCCCGGCAGCGTAAAACCCGACCACCGGCGTGCCTGCAGCATCGGCGATCACCTGTCCGTCCACCGTTGCCGGAATACCTCCCATACTGTAATGGGCGGTCGGCTGGATCGGCACCGGCCCCTCAATGATGTCCACCCCAGCGAAGTTCATCGCCAGCTCCCGCACCTGCGGCAGCCGTGTCATGATTTTCTCCCGCCCTAGATGGGTCATATCTAGATCGATCCCCTGCCCGTCAGCGCCAGTTCCACGCCCTTCATCGATTTCGATTTGCTCAGATCGGCTGACCAGATCCCGCGGCGCCAATTCCATCTTGTCAGCGGCATAATCTTCCATGAACCGTCGGCCTTCCCGGTTCACCAGATATCCCCCTTCACCCCGGCACGCCTCACTCATCAAGATCCCTTTGCCGTACAGGCCCGTAGGGTGAAACTGGACGAATTCCATATCCATCAGCGGCACCCCGGCATTGTAGGCGATCGCCACCCCATCCCCGGTGTTCGCTGCGGCATTCGAGGTTATTTTCCACGCCCGGCCGTACCCCCCGGTCCCGAAGAAGACCGCTTTGGCGCGCATCAAATGCAGCGCTCCGGTGCGGATGTCCAGCGCCACCACTCCCCGGCAGATGTTATCCTCTACGATCAGGTCCATGCAGTACCATTCACTGTAGAATCGCACCCCATGCCGCAGCGCCTGCTCGTGTATGGTGTGCAGCAGCACGTGCCCGGTGTAATCGGCAGCGTAGTTGGCCCGCGGCGCGCTGTGCCCCCCGAAACGGCGTTGGGCGATCCGGCCGTCAGGCAGCCGGCTGAACACACAGCCCATATGCTCGTAGGCCAGGATCATCTCCGGCGCTTCCTTCACCATCAATTCAATCGCCGCCTGATCCCCCAGCCAGTCAGACCCTTTGATCGTGTCGAACATATGCAGTTCCCAGCTGTCCGGCGGTTCGTCCCCCGCCGGCACCGGCTCCAGCGGCCCCCGGGGTCCGGTACCTGCCACCGGACGTACATTCCCCAGCGCCGCCGCGATTCCCCCTTGGGCGGCGCCGCTGTGGGAGCGAAGCGGGTGTATTTTGGACAGCACCCCGATATTCGCCACCCCTTGCTGGCCCGCGGATAATGCCGCCCAGGTCCCGGCCAGGCCGGCGCCGACGACGATGATGTCATGTTCGATAACCCTTGACTCTATCATCACATTTTCTCCCGCTCACAGCCGTAAGCTCATGACTGACAAGCCGCCTCAATTCAACGGCAGCGGTTCTTCCAGCGATCTGCCCGGCACATACCCGGAGGGTTCGGTCAGCAGCTCTCTCATATGGCCAAAAATCGCGCTTAATGGCCGGTGTTCCGGGCACGCTTCTTCACACATGCCGCAGCCGTCACAGGACATCAGCCAGCGGGCCACCTCATGGTCAGCGTAATGGCCGCCAGCTCGCCGATCCGGGAAATCGACGGCACAGATAGGGCATACCTTCAGGCACTCCTGGCAGTTTCCGCACCCTTCCAACATCTCGGTGATATCCCGGGTGGTATCGGGAAGCGTTGCCGCCAAACTGTGGGACACCCGATCCCGCGCCCGGATTCTCCGATCGACCAGCGTTGCCACCGCTTTATCCCACTCAGACAGCACCAGAGATTCCTTTGCCACCGGCGACTTCATGTTCAGCCCCAACTTCTCGGCTACCGCCTCACTGCCCACATCAAACAGGAGGTACTGGCGGGCCGGCAGCCCCAACACATGCAGGTTGACGTCGCCCCCCTTCGCTTCCGGAGAGAAACACATTTGGCAGGCACTGCGGTACCGGTAAGGCACGATCCCACCCTGGCGAGCGAACTGCAGCGCTTCCTGGGCTAACGCCCCGGGCGACCCTTTCCGTGCCGCTCGCCACTCATATTCATCCTGCGGCAGCGTGCCCAGACAGTCGATACAGATAGTAAACAACCGGTCCAACCGTAAAGAATCATGCTTCACCATTTCCACCAGGGCCCGCATCTCGCACGGCCTGAGCAGCACCCCCATCCGGGCATCGGAGCATACATTCAGCAGCCCCGGCAGATATCTGGCCGTGTTGGCCGTCATCAACGGCTGAAACGGGTTGACCTGATGGAGCTGGCCTGGGGAATCCAGCCGGCGCAGCTCTAGCTGGTTGATTCCGCAGTCGGTATTGGGCACCAATAGGCTGTCCAGCTCCAACTGCTGCCACACATCCCCCAGAAAAGTTCGAACACGGCCCAGGGGATCCCCGTGAGTTTTCAACATCCATCTTCTGTTCATGATTACATCTCCACCGGCACGATATCGCCTACCCGTGCCCCATATGTCATGATGCCGACAACTTTCCCACCAACAGTTCCGCAATATCCATCACCTGTACCTGCTCGCCCAAATCTTGCGAACGGATCGCATCGTCAAACATCAGCAAACAGTAAGGGCAGGCTGTCGCTACTAAATCCGCCTTCACATCCAGAGCGTCCGCCAACCGGCGCCGGTTGATCCGGGTCTCCGCGTCACTTTCCATCCACATCTGTCCACCGCCGCCGCCGCAGCAGAAGCTGTTCTGCCCCTGCCGTTTCATCTCCACCCGGTTCACCCCGGCATGCTGCAGCAGCATCCGGGGGCTCTCGGTGATCTGGTTGTATCGGCCCAGGTAGCAGGGATCATGGAAAGTCACCCGTGGGCCGGCCCCATTCTTACTGGAATCACCCAGGTTCAGCTGCGGCATGATCTCCATCAGGTAATCGGCATAATGCTGCACCTGGTAGGCACCCCCCAGCTGTGGGTACTCGTTCTTGAGCGTATTGAAACAATGGGGGCATTGGGTCACAATCCGGTTGAACTTCACCTGATCCAGCGCCTCAATATTCTGCCCTGCCAGCATCTGGTACAGATACTCTTCTCCCATTCGCCGGGCGCTCTCGCCGCAGCACCCTTCCGCCAATCCTAAGCTGGCATACTCAATCCCGGCCCGATCCAGCAGTTGGGTAAATGCTTTAAAAACCTGCTTGCCCCGGTCGTCAAAAGCGAAGGCGCACCCCAGGAAGAGCAGTACATCCGTCTCCTCGCCAGGGGCTAACTCCCGCACCCCCAGCTCCTGGCTCCATGACGCCCGATCGGCGCCTGCCATTCCCCACGGATTCCCCTGCCGCTCCAGGTTCCGCAATACCGACGCCACTGGGGCTGGCGGCGTGCCCGTGGTCAGTACCTGGTACCGGCGCATTTCGATAATCGCCTCCACCGGGTTGACGAAAGCCGGGCAGTGGCTGAGGCAGTCGCCGCAGGTGGTGCAGTACCACGCGGCCTCCTTGGGCAGGCTGCCGCCGATCAAGTCGCGCGGCACGTGCCCATTACTGCCCATCAGCGACTCGCTCATCTCCTGCCGCAGCGACCGCACCATATCGCGCGGCGAAAAAGGCATGCCGCTGACCGCCACCGGGCACGCTTCCTGGCAGCGCCCGCAGCGAACACAGGCGTCAAAGGAAAGCAGTTGTTGGGGGCTGAATTCCGAGATCTTGCCCACGCCGAAGCTCTCCGCTTCTTCGAAATCCTCGATCAGCGACAGCGCTCCCGCTTGACGGCGAGGCTTGAACAAAATATTCAACGGCGTCACCAGCAGATGGCGCATCTTGGTAAAGGGGATGCTGGCCACCAACGAAAGCCCCAAAATCATATGAGTCCAGAAGAGATAAGGGTGCAGCTTCACCGCCGTATCGACACTTACCCCGGCAGCTCGCATCAAACTGGCCACCCCGTTGCCGATAGGCGACCAGTTGGCCCACGTTGGCGAAGCCGCCGCCAGCCGGCTCCCTTCCAGGGCAAAGCCCGCCAGCGGGATCAACCCCAGCAGCACCAGCGCGAAATAGTCACCCGGCCCCGTTTCCACCGCTGCCGGCCGCAGTACCAGCCGCCGGAATAAAGCCATCAACACCCCGATCAAGATCGCCCCGCCAGCCAGGTCCATCAGCAGTTCGTACACCAGATACGCTTGCCCGCGAGGGAATGTCAGCTCGATAAAGGGGATGAACAGCTGCATCTGCATCAGGTTGATCACCGTGCCCACAACCTGCACCGTCACTCCCCAGAAAATCATTAGATGCATGATTCCCTGATACCCGCGCTGCATCGTTCGCCGCTGCCCGATGACATCAACGGCCACATCACGCAGCAGCGGCCGTATAGCTTGCCGGCGGTTGCGGCGTGCAGCCGATTCGCTGGTCCCGGAGATAGTTGGCGTTGCCGTACTCATGCCTCGCTCCCCACGTAAATCTCATCCCCCACCTGCCATACCGCCAGCGAAGCCAGCGGGGTTGGCGGTGGACCTGATACCACTGCACCAGTCGCGTCGAAGTACCCTTCATGGCATGGGCAAACGATCTGCTCCGCCGCCTCATCCCACTTGACCACACAGGCAAAGTGGGTGCAGACCGCCGAGAATGCCCGCAGCCCGCCGGCAGTATGGATCACCAATGCCGGATACCGTCCGAAACGGACCGTCTTGCTGGCTCCCACCGGCAGCTCCGCCGCCGAACCCACCAGCACCGGCTCCGCCGGTATCTCTTCCAGATTCGGCGGGTAAAAATACGCCACTACCGGGCTCAGGATAGCCGCCAGCCCGGTCGCCGCCAGCAGCCGGTTGAAGATCTTCAGGAAATCCCGTCGCGTTAGGTTGTCCACCTCAACTCACCTCCCCCCAGATCGTTAGTCCCACCAGTACCAGCAGCACCACCACGCTGCCGATCAGCCGCATCTGCCACCCCCGCGGCCAGCGCTCCTGCTTCCGGTCGATAAAAGGCCAGATTATCAGCAGTCCCACTGCCGCTACCGGAATCACCGCGCCCGTGGTCTTGGGAATGAACTTCAGCAGCTGGTAGAGAGATAAGAAATACCATTCCGGCTTCACATGCGCCGGCGTGTTCATCGGGTCCGCCGCCTCGCCAACGCCCACCGGGATAATCATCCCCAGGACCCCTACCAGCAAGATCAACGCCATAATCCCGGCTGCCACCCGCAGCTCGGTGCGCACATGATCAGGGTAGAAGGGGATCGTTTCCTGTTCAGTAGATTTCGTCGTTTCCGCCACTAGCTCACCCTCCTATCCGACTCACAACGGCTGGGCCAATCCCTGCCGCCGGATCATCATAAAATGCAGCCCCATCATCAACAGCGTCATGATCGGCAGCAGAATGACGTGCAGCCCGTAAAATCGGCTCAAGGTCAGCGCCGTCACGTCCCAGCCGACCCGCAGGAAGACCAGCGCCAGATCCCCAATAACCGGGATACTGCCGGCGATCTCCGAACCCACCGTGGTCGCCCAATACGCCCGCTGGTCCCAGGGCAGCAGGTAGCCGGTAAACCCAAAGGCGATAGTCAGCAAGAACAGCAGCGTGCCCCCCACCCAATTCAGCTCCCGAGGCGCTTTGTACGCCCCCATGATGAACACCCGCAGCATGTGGGCCACGCACATCACCACCATCCCGTTGGCTGCCCAATGATGGATCGACCGCACCGCGGCGCCGAACCGCACCTCTTGTTCGATGAATTGGATGCTGGCATACGCCGATTCCGGCGTCGGCTTGTAGTAAAAAGCCAGCATAATCCCCGTCGCCGCCTGGATCACAAACAGCAGCGCCGTGATACCCCCCAGACAGTAATACCATCGGCGGGCGAAATTCGGCACCGGCTTCGACAACATCTTGCGCAGCGGGTCCGCCAGTTGGTACCGGCTGTCCACCCAGCTCGCCGCCCGCAGCGTCACCGGCTGCCAGCGGCTCCGCGTCTTCCATACAGATGCCGACCGCACCATCCCAAACGCAAACAACAGCCCGGCGGTGCCGAAAACCGTCCACCGGGCCAATGGCGCCCACATCCCTTTGTTTTCTCCCGCTAGATGACAGTGCGAGCAGGTATCTCGATCCGGCTGCGGTATCGTGGCAAGGGAATCTGGAATGGCCTCAGGCGAGGCGCTTTCCATCGGGGCCAGGGGCGCTGTCTGCGCTGGGGCGGCGCTGGCAAGCAGCACAGCAGCCAGGACAACAAACACGCCCAGGGTTGTATAGATGAAGAGTCGTCGCGGTCGTTTTCGTAGAGACCTGCCCGATTGCATACTCCACCTCCGTAGCTCCGCAGCGACACCAGGGCGGCATCGCTGTATATAGGATGGCATGTCGGAGGAGGGATCACAATTAGCCCTTCACCCTATTCCAGACTAGGTACACACCCTATATCCAGGATTAGGTATGTATAGAGAGCCGCGACACCCGTGGTCATTATTCGACCATTACAGCCGCGCGGCTGTCAATAATCTGGGTGAAAACTATCACCCAACATGAAAAAAAGCGGAAGAACGCTAAGTTCTCCCGCTTTTTAAGTTTTCACCTGCCCGGCGGCCACTAAAAGGCAGAAGCAAACAGTATCCGGTGGCGGTTGCTCGACAGACGAACAGCCGCACAGATCATGCTAGTCGTCCAGCGCATGCCCGGTTCCGGCTGCCATTTGAGCCTACTCTCACTGCCGTCGCCGGATCAAACCTCAATAATCTTCTTTTGAATCGCGTACTTGATCAGCTCGCCCCGATCGTGGAGGTCCAGCTTCTGCATCAGGTTGCCCCGGTGCGCCTG
>JAHEEY010000244.1 GCA_024640485.1 Chloroflexota bacterium
GGCGGGGCAGCGCCGTGATCGAAGACAGCCACGGCAACCGCGTCCAGATCTGCCAGGGAAACGCCAAACTCTCCCAGAGATCGGGCGATAGCGCCAAAATCAAAATCCCGCAGTTCCAATCGGACAACGCTATCGGGCAGATGGGCCAGCTCTTCTTCACTGACTAATTTAATCCCCATCTTCTCGATCTCATCGAGATCGTCATTGAAGGAGCGGGCTGCGGCTGGGGTGGCGAATACCGGAAATCCTGCCTCGATGTGGGCTTCGGCCGCCCATTGGCTGGGCCCGCCGCCCATGGTGACCCCGCTCAAGGCGATTGCTTCGCCGCGGCGGGTGGCGGCTTTCAGCCGACGGTGGACCATCATGGTTGGTGAAGGGACCACCAGCTTGAACCCATTTTCAATATCGATCTGGGAATCATATAAGAATATGTCTTGGGTGCCGGTGCCCACGTCAACAGTTAAAATTCGCATATAGTATCGTCCAAACTCCTCTAGACTTGATTCGGGAAGCGACAGTATCCTGCAAGGACCTGGAAGCGGGCGCTAGGCGATCGCCACCAGCTCGCCGGAAAGGCTGCTTTGGTAGGCAGCGTCCACGATCAGCATGTTGATTAACCCTTCGGCACCGCCCGGGTTCGGCGTACGATTATTGCGGATGCAGTCGATGAAATATGCCATCTGTGTATCATACATGAGTTGCGGGCAATGCTCATCGCGGGGGTGGGGGTAGCCGGGAACCACCTCGTCCACCCTCTCTTTCTCTGGGTTAGGCAGTGAGAGGCGGGTGGGGAAGAGTGAGCCGAAGCCGCGGGTGCCGTACAGCTGGGTGTTGGCTTCAGGCCCGCCGGCATGAGGCTGCCACCAGCCGGACTCTATCTGGGAGAACGCCCCATTATCCCAGTTGATGATGATCGAACCGGTATCATCAACATCGTGGTCGGTGTAATAGGTCCCGATCTTCGCCCAGACGCTCACCGGATAGGGATCATCCAACAAGAACCGGGCGGTGTCGATGGCATGGATGCCCATGTCGGCCAATGCGCCGCCGCCGGCTAGCGCTTTCTGAGTGAACCAACCGCCGGGACCCCAGTTGACGTGAACGCCGTCCCCTGTGGTGCGGATGATGCGTCCCAGCCGTGAGGCTTCACCTTTCAGCCACAACACTTCCTCATCAAACCGCCAACAGTGAGCCACCATCAAATGAGCCCCGGAGCGCCGGCTGGCGGCCTGCATCTCTTTCGCCTGGGCCGCGTTGACCGCCATCGGCTTTTCCACCAGGACATGGACCCCGGCGTCTAAGGCGGCGATTGCCTGCGGGGCGTGCAAGCTGTTGGGGGTATTGATGCTGACAGCATCGATGCCGCCCTCAGCCAGTAGCGCCTCTACGGTCAGATACTGCCGGGGGATATTGTACGTGGCGGCAAATGGGGCCATAGATTCATGGCGATGATTAACGACCGCGGTCAACTCCACGCCTGGCAGCGCCTGGGCCGCTCTGGCATGATAATGTGAGATGTAACCGGTGCCGACAACCCCGATTTTAAGGCTCATGATTCAGATCCTTTGTCCCAATCCCGGGGACTGATTTCAATGTTGGTCTGGTACCGTTGACAATGTATGGGCGATGCCGAACGGCAGATCATGTTGGTGGGCATAGTGGGGCAGCTGCGCCATCGTTGCCTGCACCACCTCTGCCGGGATATTCCCCAACGGAATACGGCACGCTTCCAATGCCTGCCGCAGCGGTTGGATATCCTGGCCCTGTTCTGCAGCTATCAGCAAGATGCCTGGGCCGACCAGATCGCCATGAGGCAGCCCTTTGCCCATGCTGTTCTCCGCAGCATAGGCGAAGTAATGCTCGCTCCCTTCCTCGGGCCGGGCGTGGCCGATCTGATTGCACAGCTGCACTTCCATCGCCAGACAGTCAAGCAGCTGCTTCAGCCCGTCACGGTCGCCTTTGCCGGCAGCTTCAGCGCAGTCCAGGGCGCCCTGGAGGATGGCGGCAGCTGTTTTATCGGCGTAAGGGATGTAGTCCATCCCGGGCGGGTTCATGCCCTTCTCCTCAGCATAGCGCCAATCCCATGAGCCGGTGGCGATTGATAGCAGATCGCAAATGCCGGCGGCCCGTATCGATGCTGGTGCGGAAGCCAGAATTTGGAAATCTATCAGCAGTCGATCCGGCGGCTTGGTTTCAAGATAGCGAACACACCCTTCCTGCCGGATGCCCGAGGCCCAGGTGAGAAACGCATCCACTGAGAGGGCGGTTGGCAGGCAGACCAACGGCAAGCCGCGCTGGCAGGCAATGTATTTGGCGGCATCAACGGCCAGCCCGCCGCCGACAGCATAGACGACCTCTCCTACCAGATCTGCCGACATCATATCCCAGGCTGCTTGAGACGCTTCTTTGACATCCACCTGCCATGATAGAGGTAGATGGAGATGGCAGCCAACGGCTTCCCACGCTGGCTGGCTGGTGACCAGCGCCACCGCCCGAGATTCTTCTATCTCAGTGAACGGGATGAATTCGATTTTGGGAATGGGCCAGATGTGCATCGTGTATTCCATGAATGGGCTGACAGAGATTGGGTGCCACCGTTAAGGGGACTCAATGTCATCAGGTGCGTATTTCCTGGTCTCTTCGCAGAGAACATATCCCTGCGGACTCTTTTCCGCCTGCGCCAGCAGCCAGTTGGCACGCAGGACTGGTTCGCCCATGATATCGTTGACCACCAGGCTGGGGTGTCCCAGTTC
This sequence comes from Chloroflexota bacterium, assembly GCA_024640485.1. Taxonomy (GTDB): domain Bacteria; phylum Chloroflexota; class Anaerolineae; order Promineifilales; family Promineifilaceae; genus JAHEEY01. Next base: position 2,754 of record JAHEEY010000244.1, read on the forward strand.
GATCTGGATCACCTCGCCAGTGGCGATGGCAACGTAGTAGCGGATTTGATGGCGATCTACCTGGTAGCGGTACTGCCCAATTTTCTCGGCGGCCCGGATCGCCTGGTGGGGGTCGGTGAAAGAAAAGAGCATGGCGTCGCCAATGTATTTGTGTATGTGCCCGCCATGTTGAACGATGATGGAGCCAATGGCCCGGAACGACTCATTCAAGATGTTGACGGTCATTTCCCAGCCCAATGTCTGGGGGAGGGTCGCAAATCCGACCATATCGGCGAAACCAACAGACAGCAGCGATTTCTTCATGGGATGCTCCTTTCCCCGCGCCTTACCTTATACCAATGATCACTGGCTGAATACGGCTGGTGGTTCGACACAGCCGTACCGGAACGCTTCCGCGAAGGCGACCCCGATCTCCTGGCCCAGCTTGCCGTTGACTGCCCGCATCCCCATGTCGATCCATTGGTGATACTGTTCCGGATCGATTTGCTCCAGCTGGGAGGGATCAACGCCTGCGGCAGCGGCTTCGCCTATAAACTCATCTACGGTCAGCACCATCTGACATTGGTAGCCAAACAACGCATTCAGCTTTTTGTCCATGGTGTCGCTGATATCCACGAGCTTGTTGGTCTGCCAGCGGGCCTTGGAATACCAATACCATTCGGTGACTCGATGGGGCTCCAGCCCTTCTTTCAGGTGTTCAGGATGGTAAAGCGGGAGCTGGGAAAAAGCAGCGGCATCGGAGGCGGCCCAGGCGGATGTGCGATGATCAGGATGATCTTCGAAAGGGGCGAACGGGTCCCAGGAGAAGATGACGTCAGCCTTCAGCTGCCGAATCAGGCGCATCACCTGCCCGCGCAGCGTAATCGCGGAGACATCGCATAAATCACCATCGGTATATCCTAACATGAATACCCCTTTGGCACCCAGCGCGGCAGCGGCGGCCTCTGCTTCCGGCTTAGCGATGGCCCGAAGCTCCGCGCCAGAGAGTCGGTGCGAACCGCGGTCATTGTCTGTGGCAATGGCCATGTAGAGATCGTGGCCTTCCCCCGCCAGTTTTGCCAGGGTTCCCCCTGCCAGAAATTCGGCATCATCGCCGTGAGCGGCGACGCTGAGTATCACCTTCTTTTTCATCCGTTTATCCTCTTTTCCCGCGAACAATGGCGTGGGATCCGTTTCGGTCAAACTTCTTACCGGCGGCAGCTGTTACGGCAGCGGCACCGGGAAAAGCGTGTTGAGCATCTGCAGGCAATGGTCGGTGACCAATGTCTGGCAGCCGGCATCCAGCAGGCCGGGCATACGGTAAAGATAAGGCACGATCTCGACCTCATAGCCGCCCAGATGATGGGCTTCGGTGGTGGGCAAGTAGCCGATGCAGCCGTTGCTGTAGCCGGCGACCAACGTGATTGGGGCTGGCGAGCGCTGCTTGATCTCGCTGCCAATCTCGTTGAAGGTTTCTGCCGCTTGCGCCATCAGGGCACAATCTCCGATGCGGAACAGCTGAACCGCCATATCGGCGAACCACGATTCCTCTTGCCGCAATAGGGTTGTCTTCCACGGATAGCGGGCATTGAGGATTGGATCGACCAATAAGCTGGGCAGCTTGACCATCTTAGCCAAGACCTCTTTGTACTTGATATGAGAGCCGTCCGCTTTCTTCTGGGGAACCAGCGGCAGCGGGACGGCAGAGCGAGTCGCTTTTAGGGGAACGGCCTTGACCGGCGTCAAGCCTTTGTTCAGGATTGCAGTCGCCTGAGCCGCCACTTCCCGGCCCAGCCGCTCAACCGCGACCATGTCGTGATCTCCCCATTCATGATTGGGGTTGAGGTCACCCGTAGCCCCCTGCATGAAAAGAGCTGTGCCGCCAAATGTCGCTTCTATCTCTTGCCGCATGACTCCCGGCCAATCGGCCGATATCAAGCGGTTGGACGGGCCAAGTGTTGTTGGATGGCAGGCGAAATTGATCACGATGATCGGCTGTCGTTTTGGCTGAGAGGTGGATTCTTCGATGAATTGGAACCTTAAAAGGTTGAGTGAGCGATCCACGGCGCCGTCAGGGTTGACCCCGATGATGACGCTGCCGTCGGGCTGCCGCTGGCGGCGGTTGACGGCGATGTAAGCTTCGCCATGGCCCCACTCCATGACAGCCGGGGCGGCGTTGTCCATTGCAGCGCTCGCGGTTTCAGCCAATGTCTCAATTAGACCGTCGATGAAACGGCGGTTCTTCCGCTTGCTGTGCTTGTCTGCATAGGCGATCGGGGCTGAATGGGTGTGGGAGCAGCAGATCATCACCTGTTCAGCCGGTACACTCAGTTGGGCGGCTATTCGCTGCCGGACTCGCTGGACGATCTGCTCGTTTAGCGCCAGCATGTCCAGGGCGATGATGAGCAGCTGAGTTGCGCCATCATCCAGGCACAGCGCCGTCGCCGTCAGCGGGTCGTGAACACCACGGCAGCCCAAAGATCGATCCCCATACCCGATCTGGTAAATACCCAGCGGAACATTCAGGCTGCTGCGAGAGACGCCGGCGCGAAGCTGGTTGACTGCTGTCATCTGATCTCCATCACCAATGTACGCATAGTTATTAAGGGGCTCGGATTCCCTTATCCCTTTACTCCGGAAATAACGACCCCCTGAGTGAAGATGCGTTGGCTGAAGAAGAACAGCACGATGGGGGGTAGGATCATGACCAAAGATGCCGCCATAATGAGATGGGTATTGACAGAGTAGAGGGCGTCAAAGGTTTGCAGGCCAACGGCCACAGTCCAATTCTCGCGGCTGTGGAGGAAGATCAGCGGTTCGTAGAAATCGTTCCAGGCGTAGAGGAAATGGAAAATACCGACGGCAACCAGTGCCGGACGCGCCTGAGGCAAAATAACATGGATCAGCGTCTGCAGCGGGGAAGCGCCATCGATCTTGGCGGCGTCATCCATCTCCAACGGGATCGACATGAAGAACTGGCGCAGCAGGAAGACATCGTACGCATTGGCGAAGAACTGCGGCACAATCAGGGGTAGCAGCGTGTCGATCCAGCCCAGTTTCTGGAAAAGGACATAGATCGGGATTAATCGCACTTGTGACGGCAGCATGATGGTGGACAGCAGCAAGATGAACAGTAGGTTGAGCCATCTAGCCCGGAAGCGAGAGAAGCCGTAGGCCACCAGCGAACACGAGAATAACATGCCAGCCATCCCCACAAAGGTGACGGTCAACGTGTTGATCATATACCGATCAAAAGGGACGCTGGTGAGTGCTTCTTTGAAATTACCCCAATTGAGCTTCACCTTTCTTTGTTCGATCTGATCCGCAATGACCAGTTCATGGGTAACCTCTGGATTCTCAGGATCAACAAAGAGCCCTTTCCCCCCTGGTCGATTCTTGATCAGCGCCATCGAACGGGTCTCTCCCTCTATGGTCACCTCATAAAGGGGCTCATCCTTGCCATCGATTTCCACGGTGATAGCGTCCCAGGGAATTAACGGCGGTGGCGAAGTGCGCAGCTGATTTCTATCTTTCAAGGCAGTTGATGCCATGAACATCAGCGGTACCGCGATGACGAATGCGCCAAACGCCAGGATCAAGGTGGTGATACCTTTGGTCATAAAGGCGCGAGCCTTGATGCTGCCGGCAAATCGCCGCCGTTGGCTGTGTGATTCTGATGATTTACTTGTTGCGACCATTTTGCTCTCCGCTGCTATTTACGTAGTTCGCCTTCGTAAAACACCCATAATGGTGAAGAACGGAAGACCAATAATGTGGCGACCAGTGTGATCAGTAGCAGTATCCAGGCCATTGCCGAGGCATAGCCCATGTCGAAATATCTAAAGGCGTTCTGATATAGATACAGGTTGTAGACCAGCGTGGAGCGCATTGGGCCGCCAGCACCGCTGGTGGCGACGTACACTTCCGTGAAATACTGGAAAGAGCCGATAAGCCCCATCACCAGGTTGTAGAAGATCACCGGGGTCATCATCGGCAGGGTGACGTGGCGGAAGCGAGAGAGGGTGCCGGCGCCATCTATTTTGGCAGCTTCGTAAATGGACGTGGGGATCCCCTGCAGGCCGGCAAGGTAGATGATCATGCTGCCGCCCACACCCCACAGACTCATGATAACCAATGAGGGGATCGCCCATTGGGGATCGCTGAGCCATCCTGGAGGGTTGGCAATGCCCATTTTGATCAGAAGCGGATTGATGATGCCCACCCGAGGATTGAAAATCCTTACCCAGAGCAGAGCGACAGCGACGCCGGCAACCACTGACGGCAGGAAATAGATGGTGCGCCACAGGTTGACGCCAGGGATTTCCTGATTCAGCAG
>JAHEEY010000245.1 GCA_024640485.1 Chloroflexota bacterium
CGGGGTGGCGTCATTATCCCCATCGGCATTCGGAGTGATCACGCTTTCTCCAACCATCACATCACGAAGCAGGCTGTTGTCACCGTTCATCAGCCGCCAGCCGACGGCGATGGCAGCGATCACAAATATCAGCGCAGTGATGCTCACTGTGGCGGGAAATCTTCTCTTAGTACTCATGGGGCAAGTTTACCAGAGCCATGCCTGAGTGACGAGATGTCAATCCCATGATTCACCTCTGCTTTCAAGACGCCGACAAAACACGGTAGTTCTCAGGTGCCGCCTCATACGACAATCCCATCCAACTGCCCGAGACTATCGCGGCGGCTGTGGTAACATTGAGTTATCGTTTGAGAATTGGCCCCTATATTTACATAACAAGACAGGAGCAGAGGCCCGGCTCTCGGTATTACTACTTCACATAATACTTCTCATGACAGCAAACAGTCTTCACATTTTCGGCGATGAGGCCCAATCAGGGGTATATGTTCTCCGACTGAGCGTCATGGAACCTTTGGACCTCACCTTTGGCCGCTTCAATAAGGGGCGGCCTGTCAGCATCCCTGCTGGAGAAGGCCTCTATGTGGGATCGGCGATGAACGGCCTTGGGCGCCGGCTGGTCCGCCATGCCAGCCGCAGCGGCACGCTTCCGCCCCACCCTATTCGCCAGGCGATGTTGGCCGAGTTTGCCGCCGTCGGCCTAGGCAGAGGCAACCTGCTGCCGTCAAAGGGCAAACGGCGGCACTGGAACATCGACTATCTGCTGGAAGAATTCCAGGTAGAGTTACTAGAAGTTTACATAATCAGAACTGCGGCATCCCTGGAAGCCCGCCTGGGGCAGCGACTGGATAAGGATGCCGCCACCTTCCATTACCGGAAAGGATTGGGGGCTAACGATCTGCCCGGCAGCACTCATCTCATGGGGGTCACGGCCGGCGAGCCATGGTGGGATTCCCTGCCGCAGGTACTGATCTCTCTCTATCACAATCAGTGAAAACTGATACAATTCGCAAGTGGCATCAAAGACTCTACATCGACATCATCTACTGAAATCACTGCTTAAAACAGCGGCAGCTTTTACCTTTATCTTGGTAGTCGGGTGTGCACCCTCAAAGCCAGCCGGTTCTCGAGCCATTCCTACCCCTGTGATCATAGAACTGACCGCGCCTGCAGATGCCAGGACGCCGGCGGTGACAATTTCAGAACAGCCGCCGGAGGCTCCCACAGCCGCCCCTACCTTAGCACCTACGCCTATTCCTTCCCCGACTCCAGTAATCATCGACCTAATCAATGAGCCCAATGAAACGTGGGCCCAGCAGGCGGCTGACTATGGCGCCGGGTTCCTCTCCGTCGACAAAACCAACAGCGGAATCTGGCAGTACCCCCAAGGCAGCTTCCGCCATCCAATCGCTTTCCAGCGGCTGGGCGACACCGCCTATCTGATCGATGCGGGCCGGGTGTTGGCGCTGGACCTGGTCCAGCCGCAGGCACCCCAGCCGATCTTATCGCCGATGGACACCATTGAGGGCATCACCGTATTAGAACCGCTGGACCTGAGTATTGAGGGCCAACAGCTGTTTGTCCTGGATCGGGCTGGGGATGTTTACCGGTATGATATTCCCACCGACGTCTGGTCGGTAGACCGGTATGATCGGCCGGTGGATGATGAATCCGGCAACTACTACGTGGCCGTTGACGCCGTCGAAAATGGGCGGTATCTGCTGGAGGGCAACTACGTTTACGCCCTGCGGTATGGGATGGAGCAAAATCTACTCTGGACCCTGCCGACAGCAAGAGCGGTTGACATCTCTGTTCAGGGAGATGATGCCTACACCTTGTTCCAGGAAATGGACAGTCAGACCGGCTGGCTGAAAAAATATCGCGATACCCAACAAATCAAATGGTATCGTGCCGCCATCGATATCTCACAACCGCGCCAGCTGAACGCCACTCCCACCACCATTTATATCCTCGACCAAGATGGGTATCGTCTGCTGCTGGTGGATGCCGAAAGCGGCGCTCTGTTGAAACTGCTGCAGCTGCCCCAGCAGGATCCAGTCAGCGCCTTCTGGGTCAGTGACGCGGGCGAGTCACTGCTCCTGGCCGGCCAGGATCGGCTCTACTTCTACGACCAGCCCGGGCGGCTGGCAGTGGTCCCTGGTGAACCGGCGGTCGATTTCCCACGCAGCTACGATCCCACCTACCTGGCCCAATTGCCCCCACTAGTCATCCCGATTGCCGGCTCCGAAATGACTCCCAGGGATCTGCAGATGCCCGGCGCCCCCCGTCATTACCGGTTGGGAATTCACGAGGGAACGGATTTGTATTGGCAGCCGGGCACCGTGGTACGGGCAATCGCTGACGGGCAGATCATCCGGGCCAATCATGATTATCAGCCAGCCACGCCGGCGCTGGTATCCTATTGGCGGGCAGAAACCCAGCTCCAGGGATATACTCCGGAAGAGGCCCTTGATTTTTATCGAGGCATGCAGGTGTGGATACAGCATGAAAATGGTTTCATTACCCGCTACGGGCATTTGAGCCAGATTTCCCCGGACGTTGTGGTGGGGACCACCGTGGTTCAGGGCCAAACAGTGGGAGCGGTGGGCAACTCCGGTTCCCCCATGTCGCTCAACAGCGACTCAACCGACGCCCATCTTCATTTTGAGCTGTGGCTGCAGGACCATTTTGTCGGCCAATATTTGCGGCCCATTGAGATTCGGGGCTGGATTGAACGGTTGATGCTGCCGGAAGAATAGTGCCGGCTGTAGAAGAGATGGAAATGCCAGCCGTGGCCCACTCGACTGAAGCGGAACTGGTATTCGCGGCTGTGCCTTTCCCCTTCTATAATGGGTTGATTAACAGGCTGCCAGCCATCCGCTGGCAGTACGATTGAGAGTTGTTCCATGATCGACAGACAGAGCCGACTAGATACCCTGAATACCGAAATACATAGGCTGGAAGAGGAGATCGCCCAACTTACCAAGACCAGCAGCCGCTACACCAATATCCGGCTGCTTTCATTTCTGCTGGGCGGTGGGGTGAGCGCGATCACCATGCTCAATGCGGGCCCGATCGCCGGGGCAGCCGTTTTGATTCTGGCGATTGGTGGATTTGCCACCACTGTCTTCTATCATCGTCAGGTGGACAATCAGATTACTGTGGCCAATCTCCGGCTCACCTATGAACAGACCCAGATCGCCCGGTCATCGCTCCAGTGGGAATCCATTCCTGCCGCCATGCCCCAACCTGCCAGCATGGAGCATCCCTACGCCCTGGATCTCGATCTAATTGGCGAACATTCTCTCCACCAGCTGGTTGACACCTCGGTAACTTTGGAAGGAAGCAAAAGACTGCGCGACTGGCTGCTGCACACCAAGCTGGATCGTGACCATATTAGCCAACAGCAGGATCGCGTCCGGGAATTGATAGAAATGGAGCAGTTCCGAAAGGAACTGTATCTCACCGCCTCGCAGATCAAATCAGAACCTGGGGAAAAATGGACCGGTACTCGACTGCTTGAATGGCTCAAAGTTCCCCAAGATCCCGACAGCCTGGGCAAGCCATTGAAGATCCTGATCCCCCTTTCATTCCTCACGCTTCTCCTGGGGCTGATTGAATTGACCGGATCAATTCAAGGGTGGTGGATATTTCCCTGGTCTGTATTCATCCTTTACTCTGCGATGCAAATCCGCAAGAACGAATCCTTGTTCGAAGATGCGTTCTATCTGCGGGACAGCCTGGAGAAGTTGAACCTGCTGTTCGCCGCCCTGGAGAAGTATGATTATGCCGGCAAACCCCATATCAAGACTTTATGTAAACCTTTTCTTGACAAAGCATTTGCCCCATCTGCCTTTCTCAAGCAGGCAATCCGTCTGGTAGCTGCTATCAGCCTGAAGAAGAACCCTTTTGTCTGGATCTTTCTCAATTTTACCGTGCCCTGGGATATCTACTTCGCCCATCGCCTGGGCCAGCGCAAGGCTGAGCTGAGCCAGCTGCTGCCCGGCTGGATGGAGATCTGCTTCCAGCTGGAAGCGCTGAGCTCCCTGGCCAACTTCACCTTCTTGAACCCTGAGATGACATTCCCTGAGATCATAGATCCCTCGGATGCGAAACGCGATATGATGCTGTCCGTTCAGGAAATCGGGCATCCCCTGATTCCCGCTGAGAAACGGGTTGCCAATGATTTCTCCATCGATAGAAATGGGTCGATCAATATCATCACCGGGTCCAATATGGCCGGAAAAAGCACCTTTCTGCGCACCATAGGAGTGAATTTGGCCCTGGCTTATGCGGGCGGCCCTGTACAGGCGCGCGACATGCAGACCGGGTTGTTCCGGCTGTTCACCGTCGTCCGGTTGACCGATTCAGTCGTTGATGGGTTTTCCTACTTCTACGCTGAAGTATTTCGTCTGAAAGCGCTGCTGATGGCCCTGGATCAAGAAGCCGCGCTGCCGTTGTTCTTCCTGGTTGACGAGATTTTCCGGGGAACTAACAACCGGGAACGGCTGATCGGCAGCACCGCTTATGTCAAATCATTGACCAGAGCAAAGGGCGTGGGACTGATAGCGACTCACGATCTGGAGCTGGTAAAGCTGGCGGATGAATTCACCGGCATTAAGAACTACCATTTCCGGGACGACGTCGTTGCCGACCGCATGGTGTTTGACTACAAAATCCATCACGGCCCCTGTCCCACTACCAACGCGCTGAAAATCATGCAGTTGGCTGGGCTTCCGATCAGCTGAGTAAGCGACCGATTTCACCTCCAGAAAGCCGTCGAAAGCAGGGTCCAACTTGCCCAAAATACAGATGACGCTTTAATAGTGGTGAGGCGTTTGTGGTCGAGCAGCGCCGTTGTTGCCTGCCTATATGATTTCGGCGGGCGTCGAACTGAATTCACAACTCAAATGCAGCCATATGCGGGGGATCGCTTCATCTTCGAATAGATGCCGGTTACCTGCCGTCTCTTCCAGCCCGCTGCCACCCCCAATCGGTGCAGCCTGAAAGGGCGATCGAAATAGGCGGGCTGCTAAAAAGGACCTTACACCTATGGTAGATTCACCGTCTAGACACCCAATGCGGCGCCTGTTGAGCTATTCGCGGCAGCACAAGAAAGCGATTGCCCTGGCTTCCACCTACTCAATCTTGAACAAGCTGTTCGATCTGGCGCCTCCAGCGCTGATCGGTGCCGCTGTGGACGTAGTGGTACAGCAGGAAGACTCTTTCATCGCCAACATGGGTTTCCCAGACATCATGACCCAGCTGTGGATCCTGGCAGCAGCAACCGTCATTATCTGGACAATGGAATCGGCATTTCAATATCTTTACTCTGTCCAATGGCGCAACCTGGCCCAGAGCTTGCAGCATGAATTGAGGCTGGACACCTATGCCCACGTGCAGAAGTTGGAACTGGCCTACTTCGAAGATCGCAGTACCGGCGGCTTGATGGCCGTGCTCAACAATGATATCAATCAGCTGGAGCGCTTTCTGGACAGCGGAGTCAACAATATTCTGCAGGTCATCACTACGGTGGTAGTCATTGGCGGCATTTTCATCGTCACTATCCCGTCGGTTTCCTGGATGGCCTTGCTGCCCATGCCCTTCGTGGTCATCGGTTCGATGCGTTATCAGAAGCTGCTGGCCCCACGTTATGCTGATGTCCGCGAACGGGTTGGCATTCTCAACGGGCAGTTGGCCAACAACCTCAGCGGCATCGCCACCATCAAAAGCTTCACTGCCGAGTCTCATGAAGAAGCTCGAATCGGCGACTTAAGCCAGGAATACGGCAGCAGCAACCGCAGAGCCATTATCCTCAGCTCAGCCTTTGTGCCACTGATCCGCTTGATCATCGCGGCTGGATTCCTTTCCATTTTGGTATTTGGCGGCAGGCTCGCGGTTCAGGGCAGTTTGAACGTCGGCACCTACAGCGTCCTGGTGTTCCTGACGCAGCGGCTGCTCTGGCCCTTGACCAGTCTTGGCGAGACCATGGACCTGTACCAACGGGCGATGGCATCGACCACCAGAGTGCTGAATTTGCTGGACACGGCACCTCAAATTCAGGACGGCGACCTGGCGCTGCCAGTGAACAGCGTCCGCGGCGATGTCCGCTTCGACAATGTCTGTTTTGAATATGACAGCGGCTCTGACACTGCCCAGCCAGTAATCCGGGATCTATCGCTCCATGTTCCCGTCGGTGACACGGCGGCTATCGTAGGGGCCACCGGCGCCGGCAAAAGCACCGTGGTCAAGCTGCTGCTGCGCTTCTATGATGTACAGTCGGGACAGGTACGCCTTGACGACAGGGACATCCGGGATCTGCGCATGGCTGACCTGCGGTCAGCCATCGGGTTTGTCAGCCAGGATGTCTTCCTGTTCCACGGTACCGTTCGCGAAAACATCGCCTACGGCACCTTCGACGCCCCGATGGAAAAAATCATCGAGTCCGCCAAGATCGCCGAAGCGCACGAGTTCATCATGGAACTTCCCCACGGGTACGACACCATTGTGGGCGAACGGGGTCAAAAGCTATCCGGCGGTCAGCGCCAGCGGCTCTCCATTGCCCGCGCCGTGGTTAAAGACCCCCCGGTACTTATTCTGGATGAAGCCACCTCATCGGTTGACAATGAGACCGAGGCCGCTATTCAGCGCTCCATGGAGCGGATCATCGTGGGCCGGACCACCATTGTCATCGCCCACCGCCTTTCCACAGTGCGAAACGCCGATCGGATCTTCGTTTTGGAGCGCGGCAAGCTGAAAGAACAGGGGAAGCATGAAGAGCTGATCGCCGCTGATGGCATCTATGCCGGCTTGTGGCGGGTGCAGACCGGGGAAAGAGCATCCTAGACGGCGCTGCTGCCGGCTAAAAACCGCTCGATTTGGCGGCGAGTGTCCCTCCATTCATGGTGGACGATACCTGCCATGCCTATCTGCTTGGCTCCACGGACGTTTGCCTCTGAATCATCGATGAAGATGGCATCGGACGGCGCCGCGCCCAACCGGGAAAGGGCCAGTTGGTAGATGGCGGGATCCGGCTTCACCAGGCCAACCTCATTGCTCATGATGA
>JAHEEY010000246.1 GCA_024640485.1 Chloroflexota bacterium
GAATCGGATTGCCGGCGGGCCAACAACTCCGGCTTTTTGCATCGCATCCTTCAAGCTGGCCGATTGCGTAAACGCTTTGGCTTGATCCAGGTCGCTCCAACCCAGCACAGCGGTGATTTGATTGGGATCGTCAACATTTCGCATGATGTACGCTTCATCTGTGGCCCCGCTGGCCTGACGGGCCGATGCGTGCTTGTCGAACCCTTCTCGCCACACAGCATAATCCTTGACAGTGTGCTGAACGTGTATATATACCATGACTTAATCTCCTTATTTCTTGAATAGACGATCGATACATTTCTCAAATATTGGTCATACTAGTACGGGGTCTGTTCAACCTCTTCGCCGAACCAGATCTCTGGCGGGCCTGCCACGCCTGCGTTCATCATCGCCGACTTCAGCTCCTCGGAATTGGCAAAAGCCATGGCTGCGTTCGTGTCCGCGAACTGGTGCGTGATAATAACTGTGTTCGGGTCACTGGCGTCGCGATGGACACTGGCGCCTGCAACCCCTTTTTCCTTGCGCACCGACACAAACTCGTCGTAGGCCCGTTTCCAGTTCTCGTAGCTGCTCACCGCATGCTTTGCAAACATCGTTGTGGTCATTGTCAATAAACCTCCATCTCTAACAGTTTGGATAAATAAGTTCACGCCAATTACCTGGGCGGATCAGGATTTGCCGAGACGATAAAAGGGCTGCAGCCTCGGTCGTGAATGCTCTCCTGCAAGCTGGCTACTTGTAGGCAATAGCCGCGCTGGTCGGTCCTGCCAGCGGGATCAACTCGAACCGTCTGAAGCCCACTTCGCTGCACCACCGACGGAAATCCGATTCAGTGTAGTCGAACCCGTCACCCAACTCGATCAGCATATTGAGTGACATCATCAGTCCAAACGCGTTTTGACGGCGCTCGTTGTCAATCACATTCTCGATGGCGATTAATACCCCGCCGGCAGGCAAAGCTTCGTACGCTTTGCGGATCAGCAGTTTCTTCTTCTCCAGATTCCAGTCATGCAGAATATTGCCCAGTGTAATCACATCCGCTTTAGGGAAATCATCTACGAAAAAGTCGCCGCTTGCGGCTTTCACTCGCTCCGACAGGTCAAATTGAGCGATAGCCTTTTGGGCGATGGGCTCCACCGGCGGCAGATCGAAAGTGACACACTGCATCTGGGGGTGGTTAAGGGCTACCTGAATAGCCAGCGCCCCGCTGGCTCCACCGATATCGCACAAGGTCCGGTACGGTGTGAAGTCGAAGCGTTTGGCCAGGGTGATGAAGTTCCCCATTTGAAAACCCGCCATAGCGGCCATAAACTGGCTCAGCTTATCCGGCGATTGGTACAGCTTGACGAAAAACGGCTCGCCGACGTGCTTTATTTCGTTCTGGGGCTGGCCGGTTTGCAGGGCCTCTTCCAGGCTGCCCCAAAATTGATAGAGCCGGTCGTTGGCCATTTCCAACATCCCCCCAATGTACTGTGGGCTGTTCTTGTCCAGAAACAGACCGGTTTCCGCGGTGTTGCTGTAGCCGGCGGAGGGGCCGTTGCCGGCTCGCTGAAGGAAGCCCAACGCGACCAGCGTGTCAAAGAAGTCCCAAACACCCCGCTCGTGCAGGCCCAAATGGCTGCCCAGCTCTTCACCGGTCAATGCGTCTTGGCCAAGGGTGGTGAAAACCCCTAGCTTGACCGCAGCCAGCAGCGTTTTAGCCGGCCAGAAACCCATCCCCATCTCGATAATCCGGCCAGGGTTGGGCTGGGGAGGCGCATCAGTTAATAATGCAGCCGCTTTCTGCTTCCCATTAAGGTGAACAGCTTCTCGATTCACTACTGCTAAATTCGTCATAATTGCACCCTTATGTACTCCGATTTTCACTGCAGAATTTGATTGAGCTGAGCATACCAGGCCAACGCCAGCAGATCGTCAGCAGCTAATGGTTTATCGTCAGCACTTCTCACAAAGTGCTGGCAGCCTGGTTCTGGTTTCCCGTTCAGCTGTTTGGGGTGTTATAATCAGCGGAATATCGATTCACCCTTCCACCAGGAAAAGACACAGAGAGAGAAATGGCTCGCCTGTCACTGCGTTTCCTTGGCTCTTTTCAGGCATCCCTTGCCGGAAAGCCGCTCATAAGCTTTCGCTCGTCCAAAGTACAAGGTCTTCTGATCTACCTGGCCCTGACACATCAACGGTCGCATGCCCGCGACACCCTTGCGGCGTTGTTTTGGCCTGAGGTGCCCGATACCGTCGCCAAAAAGAACCTGCGCCAATCTCTCTACCAACTCCGCCAGGTGCTGGGGGATGTGACGCCTCGAGGGGAACCTTTTCTACTCGTGACCCGGTCAACGGTTCAGTTCAATTCCACCAGCGATCATGCCCTGGATGTCTCTACCTTCCTGTCTCACGTGGATCACGATCAACTGGAACAGGCTGCGGCCGCTTTTCAGGGCGATCTTCTGCCAGAGTTCAGCTGCGACAGCCTGCCATTTGAAGAGTGGCTGTTGATAGAGCGCCAGCGGCTGCACAGGTTGGCTCTGGATGCGCTGTTCAAGCTTGCCGCACAGAGCCTTGCCGCGGCTGACTATGATAAGGCCCGAGACCTGGCCCAACGGCAGTTGGCCTTGGAACCGTGGCACGAGGAAGCGCACCGGCAGCTTATGCAGACGCTGGCACTGCTGGGTGAAAGAAGTGCGGCCCTGGCCCAGTATGAAACTTGCCGGAGGGCGCTGGCAGAGGAATTGCGTGTCCAACCGGCAGCGGAAACCGAAGCTTTGATGGCCCGCATTCGAGACCAGCAGCTTGGGCGAGATGAGAGGCGCCCGCCAATCCGGCCTTTAGAACATCGCCAGCTGACCATGCCCTTTGTTGGCCGCAAAAGAGAGCATGGCACGCTGGTCAGCGCATATCAGCGAGCTTGCCACGATGGTATGCAGGTGGTCATGCTGTTTGGCAAAGCCGGTGTCGGCAAGACCCGGTTGACCCAGACTTTCCTTGATTGGGCGGCCGCGCAAGGCGCCGACATTCTACGGGGCAGTGCTTTTGAAACCAGCGGCGGGCTGCCCTACCAGCCTCTGACCCAGGCTCTGCGCCAGCGCCTGGAGCGCGAAAATGCCCCCGAAGACCTCCTCTCCGATTTGTGGCTGACGCAGCTCTGCCGGCTTCTGCCGGAACTGCGCGACCGCTACCCTGACCTGCCTGAACCCACCCAGGAAGAATCCACTGCCCGGCAGCACTTATTTGAAGCAATCACACGCTTGGGCCGGGCGCTGGCCCAACGCGCGCCGCTGGTTATCCTTCTTGATGACTGGCACTGGGCCGACCCGGCCTCGCTGGATGTGCTGCACTATGCCGCGCTGCGCTGGGCAGAGTCCCGAACGCCCATTCTGGTGCTCTTGACCCTGCGCCAGGAATCGCTCGGGGAGTCACCCGAATTACACGCCTGGCTGACCCGTCTCAAACGGGAGATCGCCTATACACAGCTAGAGCTAACATCGCTGTCCGAATTAGAAACAGAACAGTTGATCCGCGTCCTCCTGGTTGAGCCGGAAGAAGGGGCCAATTACGCGCCGCCGGCCGGTGCTGAGAAGCTGTCGCCGCTCACCAGATTCAGCCGCTGGCTGTTTGAGGAAACGGATGGTCAGCCGCTCTTTTTGGTAGAGACCCTCAAAGCATTAGTTGCCGAAGGTCTGGTCCGGCCGGATGCCGGCTCAAACGGCTGGCGAGTCGACTGGCAGACCTTCGACCAGCAGGCATCTGATTCAGGCGCCCGTGTTCTGCCGGGGGTGCAGGAGATTGTTCGGGGTTGGTTGAACCGTATCAGCGCCTCTGCCAACAGATTGCTGACAGCAGCGGCCATTCTAGGCCAGGACACCTCGTTCGATGACCTGTGCCGCGTTGCCGAACTTGAGGATACTCAGGCGCTAACAGCGTTGGATGAGCTGCTGGCCCGGCAGCTCCTGTTGGAGACTGATGCTGTACCCGGCCGCAATGCCGCTTATCGGTTCTCCCATCAAAAGGTAGCTGAGGTTGTCTACGCTGAGGCCGGGGCAGCCCGGCGGCGGCTGCTGCACCGTCGGGCGTTTGAGGCGCTGCAAGCAGCCCCGGCGCCAGCCGCTGAATTAGCCCACCATGCCCTCAACGCCAGTCTGTGGCCTGAGGCAGTTCGATACAGCATTGTCGCCGGAAACGAAGCTTTGAGCCTGTTGGCTGTCCCGGTAGCGACTGCTCACTATGAGACAGCCTGGCAAACGACGGAGCGGATAGGCTGGCCGGAGGCCATTTCGGGCGCGGACAGGCTGAATCTTTATGCCGGCCTAGGCCGGGCATATGAACTGGCCGAAGCGTGGCCGCGAGCGCAGCAAATGTACCAGGCCATGATAACTTACGCCCGGACGATTGAGGCCGCTTCCATAGAATGCCAGGGCTTGAATCACTTGGCTACGGTTTACACAAATGGTTTCAAGGAGCCGCAGCAGGCCATCCCACTCCTGGAACAGGCGCGAGCGGTGGCCGAACAAAGTGGAGATTTACAGGGGCTGGTCGATACGGAATGGAACCTATCGCTGGCCGCTGTTCACGAGCAGAAACCTCAGCTGGGACGCGATCATGGCGAACAGGCTCTGGAGAAAGCCCGCCAATTGGGGCATCCTCAGTTGTTGGCTCGCTGCCTAAATTCGCTGTCCTACATTTATGCCCAACTCCGTCAGTGGGATATGGCTGAAGCCCATGCCACTGAAGCCCGCGATCTATACGCCGCAGCCGGCAATCGGGTTTTGGAAGCTGACAGCCAACGGATGCTCGGCATGAGCCAGATGTTCTCCGGCCGGACTCGCGAAAGCCTGGTCACCCTGCGAGACGCATTCGCCTTCAGTCGGCAAATCGATAATCTGTGGGGTGAAGCAGATTGTGCCTGGCGGTTGGCTCACACCCTGCTGGAATTGGGCCGCTATGGCCAGGCCGCCAGTCTGGCAAGGCAGGCGGTCGAACAGGCGCCTATGGTGGGGGTGCCCACCATGGTATTGCTGGCCCAGCTGACCTGGGGCACTGTCCAGCGGACGGTCATGGCGCTGGCGGCTGCTCAGCAGACGCTGCTAGATATCCTGACCAAATACATAGAGCCGGGATTGGCAGGTTTCGCGGACTGGACTTTGGCTGAATTATGTGCCCTGCACGCGATAAACGGTGAGTGGGGTCAGGCCCACGATTATGCCCTGCGCACCCTGCGCTCCCGGAGAGATGAATCTCTGCTGCCCATGGGCTTAACCGGCTGGTATGAGACCGAGGCTTTGCTGCGCGGCGGCAGTGACGATCTGGCGCGAGCCGAGGTTGCGCGGCTGGCTGAAATCACGGGGAATAACAGGCGCCATCGCCTGCCCCTGCTTCGTTCCCAAGCCGTATTGGCCCAATGGGACGGCGATATAGACTTGGCCGTTACCTACCTGCGCGATGCCCGCGCGCTGGCCCAGGAAATCGGCCTGCCCGGTGAAGAATGGCCCATCCTGGGCACATTGGCCGCGCTCTATGCTGGCCAGGGCGATCCTGCCGGGGCGCAGCGCGCCTGGAGCGACTCAGCCGATACCATCCTCAGCCTGTCCGAAACCATTGATGAGGAAGATTTGCGAGCAGGATTCCTGGCGTCAGAGCCGATCCAGGCCATCCTGGATAAAGCAGACCGGGCTGAAGAGAGATAGCATCCACTCCCCCCAAGCCCACACCATTCCAAATCCCATCACACAAGAAATCCCTAAATAGGCGGCGCCCTGTCAAGCCGTGCAAATTGATATACTTCTCGCCCCTCAAGGGCTGGCTGCCAGCGGGCATCAGTTCACGCCCCGTCAGGTGGGAGCATGCGGAAAAGGGCATGAGCAAAAGTATAGCAGCGTCTTATCCTCTCACCTTCGAAAATTCGTCCGGCGCCGTTCTGATGAATAAGTAAATCTTATGACATCCCAAACGAATGGCCGTTCAAGAATGCATATTGGCTTTGGGTACACCCAATTCACCCCTGAACTAATCCTTCTGGGGTATGACATCACCCTGCCTCTGGACTATGCTGTAATCATGATCGCATATTTATCGGAAAAGTTATGAAACCGGAATTCGCATTGCTCCCGGCCAAACATCTGCCAAATCACCGTTTTGGGACATGAAATTCACTGATAGGAAGGCAAGCTAACCCGTACCTGCCCCACGACATCCAGCAAGGAGGACTGCGGTGCTAACTCTGGCAGCTCGCCGCAAGGCCAATCGAAATTACTTCTTGAAAAGGATATAGAAATGAATACAAACAAAGAAGCGGCTCCAATGGTAAATACGAAGATCGTTCTTGCAGCTTTATGGATAGCGCATTTTCTTCTCTGGACGTTTGGAGATATGGCGGCTCTTCTGCAAGAAATTTCCGAGCCAGTTGATAACAACCTGTTGCTGCTCGTTGCGGTACCGCTTGCAGTTATTCAAGCATTGATGATTTTTTTCTCCCTAGTAGGGAAGGCGAAATTGATGCGTTGGGTAAATGTAATTTTGGCCGTAGTTTTCCTATTATTCAATGTGGGGTTTTTAGCTGAAGCCCATGTTGGATGGGAATATCTGTTAGGTGCGGGATATCTGCTCTTCAATGGGCTCATTGTCTGGTATGCATGGAAGTGGCCCACACAGGGAGCGTGACAGATTTCCTTTCTGATTCATATAGATGTATTGATGAATATCGCACAATATGAGGTTGGGTTGCCAACCCGTTAGGCCAGTCTAATGAAACCTTATAGGGGAAAATACGATGACTGCCAGAGAAGAAATGAATTCGCCCAAGGGAACTTCCCTTGGGGCAATCAAAAAGACCGCAAGAATAGCTGGGCTGCTGTACCTTGCACATTTTGTAACTTTTTTCCTTGCTGACAATGGTGTTCACTACACAGCTGTTGGAACCCTTGATGCCGGAGCAACAGCCAGCAAAATAATGGCTTCTGAATCGCAATTCCGTATCGGTTTTGTGAGCTTTCTACTCGCTGCATTGTTCTTTCTCTTGTCGGCCTGGGCTCTATTTGTGTTGTTGAAATCGGTTAATAAAGACATTGCTTT
>JAHEEY010000247.1 GCA_024640485.1 Chloroflexota bacterium
GCGACACTGGCTACCTTGTTGGGAATGGAACCGGCAGCGATCAGCGCCTGCCGGGTCCTGGAGCTGGGGTGTGCCAGCGGCGGCAACCTGATCCCGATGGCGTACGGACTGCCCGGCAGCCAATTTCTGGGCATCGATTTCTCCGCGGCCCAGATTACCGCCGGGCAGAAGAACATCGACGGGTTGGGGTTGAGCAATATCGAACTGCGGCAGGCCGACATCCTGGCACTGCCAGCCGATCTTGGCGAGTTTGATTACATCATCGCCCACGGAGTCTACTCCTGGGTGCCGCCGGCCGTGCGTGATCAGCTGCTGGCCATCTGCCGGGAAAGCCTGTCGGCCGACGGCATCGCCTACATCAGCTACAACACCCTGCCTGGCTGGCACATGCTGGGGGCGCTGCGGAATATGATGCTGTTCCACAGCCGGAAAACGTCGGACCCCGTGGAGCGGGTGGCCCAATCAAGAGAGCTGCTGGATTTCTTGACAGAAGCAGTCCCTGCCGGTGAAGACCCATACGGCACCTTTCTGCAGGCGTACGGCAGCATGATCAAGGCGTACAGCAGCTTTGTCACCCAGGAACGAGAGCATGAGCACAGCGGCCACGAGCTGCTGCTCCACGACGAGCTGGAAGCGGTTAACGATCCGGTCTATTTCCACGAGTTCGCCAGCCATGCCGCTGAATACGGGCTGCAGTACCTGGTGGAAGCGGATTTCGCCAGGGTGGTGCCCACCAACTTCCCGCCGCCGGTGGCTCAGCAGCTGATGAAGATGAGCAGCGACATCATCGAGGTAGAGCAGTATATGGATTTCCTGCGCAACCGCACCTTGCGGCAGACGCTGCTCTGCCACCAAGATGTCGACATCCAGCGCGCGCTTCGCCCTGATCCCGACAAACTGTCCTCCTTTTTCATCGCCACCTACGCCCAGCCAGCGACGGCGGGGTTCGACCTCTACGATAACAGCGTGGTTAAATTCCGGGGGCCTGATGGATCGGTGCTGGCAATCGACCACCCGGTCTCCAAAGTGGCGATGCTGTACCTGGCCCAGGTCTCGCCTCAGGCAGTCCCTTTCACGGACCTATTCCAATTCGCCTGCAGCCAGGTATACCAATCGGAGCCGCCAGCGGAGATCCTGACTCGTGACGCCATAGCGCTGTCAGCCAACATCATGAGAGCGTACAGCTACAGCACCCGGCTGGTGGAGCTCCATCTCCATGCCCCGCGCTTCGCCCTCGAGGGCGGGCAGCACCCCATCGCCAGCCGGCTGGCCCGGCAGCAGGCGGCAGCTGGGGCCACGAAGGTGGCCAATCTGCGCCACGAACGGGTCAAGCTGGACCCAGTCAGCCAACATCTGCTGCCCTACCTGGACGGGCATCACGATCGGGAGCAGTTGTTGGGGATCCTGACTGGCCTGGTCAATGACGGCCAAATCAAGCTGTCTGATGTGGAAGAGACTACAATCGATCCGGACGACATGGCCCAGATCTTGGCCAAAGAGCTCGGCCTAAACATAGGGTGGCTGGGCCGGGCCGCTCTACTGGAAGCTTAACCCATTCGCACTGTCCGTTGAGGTATAATGGTGAATCGCTTTGCCGCACATCGGCCAGGCACAAGCCTGGTTTGCGATCTACCTGTTCCCGGAAGGTGTCCTATTGAGTAAGAAAGAGTTCCGACTTGAGAATGAATATCAATACAACCGGACCGGACCGGTGCGCTGGATCCTCTCGCACCTGATCCGGTACCCGCTGCTGCCGCTGGTCGTGATCCTCTCGGCAGTGATCAACAATGTGGCAGCCAGCCAGATCCAGGTGTTTATCGGCCGGACCTTTGACCTAATCACCTTGTCTCAATGGGAGACGGCGGCGCTGCTGGCGCTGGCGGTAGGCGTATTCGCATCCGCTGCGGGTCAGGGGTTCACCGGGCTGATCCGCAACTTCTCGGTTGAATTCATCGCCCAGCGGGTGGAACGGGATTCCCGCGACGAGCTGTACATCAGCCTGTTGGGCAAGAGCCAGACCTTCCACAACAAACAGCGCATCGGCGACATTATGGCCCGGGCGACCAATGATGTGCGCACCTTGAACATTATGTTTAGTCCCGGATTGATGCTGATCACCGACAGTGTGATGGCGGTGATCGTTCCGGTGCTCATGATCGGTCAAATCAACGTTAAACTGCTGATGCTGCCGGGAATCTTTCTCATCGGGCTGTTCATCACCGTCTGGGGGTATGCCCACAAGCTGAACCCGGTGAGTATCGCCCTGAGGGATCAGTTCGGCGAGATGAACGCCGGCCTGGCGGAAGCGATCAGCGGCATCGAGGTGGTCAAGGGGAGCGCCCAAGAAGGGCAGGAGCTGGAGAAATTCAGCAGCAGCGCCAGCCTTTACCGGGACCATTTCATTGAGCAGGGGATCATTCAAGCCCGCTACCTGCCGCTGCTGGTGTTCAGCATCAGCCGGGCAGTCGGTTTCCTCCACGCCCTTTGGCTTTGGCGAGCCGGGGAGATCAGTCTGGGGGCGGTAGTTACCTTTATGGGGCTGTTCGGCATCCTCCGTTTCCCCACGTTTATCTCCATCTTCTCCTTTAATCTGGTGCAGCTGGGCATCGCCAGCGCCCGCCGCATCCTGGAAACGGTCAACACGGAATCAGAGATGGATGAGAACGAGGCCGGGGCGTCCCAGCCGATTCAAGGCGAAGTCCAATTCGAGCAGGTCAGCTTCGGCTACAACGGCAGCGAGGTGTTGAAAGATATCAGCTTTACCGCCAAGCCTGGGGAAACGGTGGCTATCGTGGGCCAAACCGGATCCGGCAAGACCACCTTGACCCGGCTGATCAACCGGATTTTTGACGCCGACCAAGGGCAGGTGATGGTAGACGGCGTCAATGTGCGCGAGTGGAGCCTGGAATCCCTACGTTCCCAGATTTCCACCATCGAACAGGATATCTTCCTCTTCTCCCGCACGTTGGCCGAGAATATCGCCTTCGGCTGTGCCGACGCCACCCAGGAGGAGATCGAGCAGGCCGCTAAGGAGGCCCAGGCGCATGAGTTCATCATGAGCTTTACCGATGGCTACCAGACCGAAGTCGGCGAACGAGGGGTGACCTTATCGGGCGGGCAGCGGCAGCGGATCGCCATCGCCCGCGCTTTTCTGACCAACCCGCGCATCTTGATCCTGGATGACAGTACCAGCGCCATCGACAGCGCCACCGAGGACCAGATCCAGCAGGCGATGCGGCGCATCAGCAGCCAGCGGACCACCTTCCTGATCACCCACCGGCTGAGCCAGATTCGTTGGGCCGACCGCATCCTGGTGCTGCGCCAGGGAGAGCTGGTCGACCAGGGCAACCATGAAGAGCTGCTGCTGCGCAGCGCACCTTACCAACGCATTTTCGCGCGATACGACTGACCCTTATGAGCGATCGACCTCTCAGTCAGCCCATCCGGCGGGCGATCTCCCTCCGTTTCAACGGGCTCTGGCGGCAGCCGGAGTTCATGAAGCTGTGGGCCGGCCAAACCATCTCCGAGTTTGGCTCTGGCCTGGGCGCGCTGTCGCTGCTGGCGATCCTGGTGTTGGACGCCTCGCCAGCCCAGATGGGATTGCTGGAGACGCTGCGGGCCGTGCCGGCACTTGTCTTTGGCCTGTTCGCCGGCGCCTGGATCGACCGGGTTCGCCGGCTGCCGATCTTGATCAGCAGCGACTTAGGGCGAGGGGCCATCCTGACTGTCGTGGCGGTCGTCGCCCTGGCAGGGGTGCTGCGGATAGAGATGCTCTACCTGGCCGCTTTCCTATTAGGCAGCCTGACCCTTCTCTTTACCGTGGCCTATCCCTCCTTCCTGCCCAGCCTGGTGACCCGGTCCGAATTATTGGAGGCCAACGGCAAGCTGGGCGTCAGCGATTCCCTGGCGGAGATCAGCGCTCCCGGCCTGGGCGGACTGCTGGTGCAGATCTTCTCCGCCCCTATCGCCATGCTGATCGATGCTGTCACTTTCCTGATATCAGCCCTGTTCCTGGGCCGCATCCGGGCAGTTGAACCGGAACCGGTCGAATCGGCGCAGAGCATCAAGCAAGATATTAAACAGGGGTTGGGATTTTTGGGGCGCCACCGGCTGCTGCGGCCTCTGGCGCTCAGCGCCGGCAGCCGGGCATTCTTCGGCGGTTTCTTCGCCGCTTTATACAGCTTATTCGTCATCCGGGAGCTGGACTTGAGCCCGGCAATCCTGGGGCTGCTCATCGGCAGCGGCGGTATCGGCGCCCTGGCCGGCGCCTTGCGGGTGGGAGGGATCACTGCGCGGCTGGGGATGGGGCGTACCCTGACCCTCTCGCTGTTCATCTCCGGGCTGTTGGCCCTCCTGATCCCGCTGGCTGGCAGCCGGCCGGCCATCGCGTTTCCCCTGCTGCTGGTGGGCCAACTGGTAGGTGATTTCGCGCTGACCATTTACTTCATCACCGGCGTCAGCCTGCGCCAGCTGGCCACGCCGCCGCAGCTGCTGGGCCGGGTCAACGCCAGCTTCGAATTTCTGGTAGGCGGCGCCGGCACTCTGGGTATCCTGGCTGGCGGCGTTATCGGACAACAGGCCGGCATTCGCCCGGCGGTAGCCGTGGCTGCCGTAGGCGGAATCCTGGCTTCTCTCTGGCTGTTCTTTTCGCCGATTCGTGATCTGGGCCATCAAGATGTGGCCGATCCCCACGCATGAACGAGGAACGATTATGGGTTTCATTTTAGATGGACTAGACACCGAGGATTTTGATCGCCAATACGGCGACAAGGTGCTGCTGAAACGGATCATCGACTACTTCCGCCCCTACGGAAAGCGGATGGCGGTGGTGGGCGGCATGATCGCCCTCAACTCGCTGGCTGATACCGCCGGCCCCATTCTGATCGCCAGGGCGATCGATCTGATTGGCCAAGAGCCCACTACCCGGCTGATGCTGATGCTGACCGGCGGCATCCTGCTGCTGGGCGCTTCCGCCTGGCTGTTCAACTACATTCGCCAATATTTTTCCGCCTATGTGGTGGGTAATGTGGTGCTGAAGCTGCGCCAGGACGTTTTCGAGGCCACTATCAAGCATGACCTCTCTTTCTATGACGAGCACCCCTCGGGAAAAGTGGTCAGCCGGGTCACTTCCGATACCCAGGATTTCGCCGATGTGGTCACCCTGACCATCAACCTGCTCAGCCAGCTCTTGCTGGTGATACTGCTGTCCGCCTGGCTGATGACTATCAACTTCTGGCTGACGATCGTGATGATCGGCATGACCCCGGCAGCGGTGGGCATCGCCCTCAGCTTCCGCCGCGTGGCCCGCAAAGTGACCCGGCGCGCCCGCCGGGTGACCGCCAAGATCAACGCCCAGATCCAGGAATCGGTCAGCGGCATC
The DNA here is from genome assembly GCA_024640485.1 of Chloroflexota bacterium. GTDB lineage: Bacteria > Chloroflexota > Anaerolineae > Promineifilales > Promineifilaceae > JAHEEY01. The sequence goes on from JAHEEY010000247.1 coordinate 5,381, forward strand.
ACCGTGGCCAAAAGCTTCCGGCAGGAGCACGCCATCTACCAGACCTTTGACGAAAACAACCGGCAGGGGTACCAAGTGGGGGTGCGCCGAGGTCTCACCCTTATGTCAATCTGGCCTATCATGGGGCTGGCTTCGGGGCTGGGGACGGCGCTGCTGGTTTACGTCGGCGGCCTGGCCACCCGGCCGGACACCTTTTGGTCCCAGCTGAGCACCGGGGTCAGCCCGGGGAACTGGTACCTGTTCATGCAGGCGGTCGGCTTCTACTGGTGGCCGATGATGAATATCGCCTCTTTCTGGAGCCAATTCCAGGACGGGTTGTCGGCGTCGGAGCGGGCTTTCGCCCTGATCGATGCCGACCCCAAGGTGATCCAGACTGCCAGCGACCCCATCGACCAGATCCAGGGACGGATCCAGTTCCAGCAGGTGGCCTTCAGCTACAACGATGACGAGACGGTGCTGCCGGAATTCAACCTGGACATCCAGGCCCGGGAGACGGTGGCGCTGGTGGGGCATACCGGCGCCGGCAAGAGCTCCATCGCCCGGCTGATCACCCGTTTCTACGAGTTCCAGTCGGGCCAGATCCTGGTGGACGGCCGGGATATCCGCAGCCTGGATTTAGGGGCATACCGGCAGCAGATCGGGCTGGTACCCCAGGAGCCGTTCCTCTTCTCCGGCACGGTGCGGGAGAACATCCGCTACAGCCGGCCGGGAGCGACTGACGAAGAGGTAGCGGCGGCGGCGGCCCATATCAGCGACGGCGACTGGGTCCATGACCTGCCGGCGGGGTTGGATACCGATGCCGGCGAGCGCGGGGGGAGCCTCTCCATGGGGCAGCGGCAGCTGGTGGCCCTGGCCCGGGTGCTGCTCAAAGACCCGGCCATCTTCATTTTGGACGAGGCCACCGCCAGCGTGGACCCGTTCACCGAGACCCAGATCCAGGAAGGGCTGGACACCTTGATGCAGAGCCGGACGGCGATCGTCATCGCCCACCGTCTCTCCACGGTGAAACACGCCGACCGGATCATCGTGATGCGCAGCGGCCGGATCATCGAAGAAGGGACCCACGACAGCTTGATGGCCCAGGGCGGCCATTATGCCGAGCTGTACAACACTTACTTCCGGCACCAGTCGCTGGAGTACATCGACGGCAAGGCGTGGGAGCAGGGGAAGGCGTAAACGGCGAACAAGGACAGCCAGCCGCCCTAACACGGGGATCGGCCTCACCGATTCCTATCGTTTAGATGTATCATACCGGCATGAGCATTCAGATACGGCCGTTTTCCGGCAGCGACGACGATTACCAGCGGGCGGTGGCGCTGCGCAACACGGTCAACCCCGATCTACCCAGCACCGTGGCGATATGGCGGCATTGGGACGGGGTGCTGACCGCCCAGCGGCAGGTGCGCCGGCTGCTGGCGGAGGATGAGACCGGGCAGCTGCTGGGATACGCGGAATTCGGGCAGACCTCCACCCTGCATGGGAAATTCAACCTGGTGTTCAACCTACTTCCGGCTGCCTGGGGGGATGCCGCCGGGCCGCTTTTAGGGGAGGTGTTGGCAGAAGCTGGGCGGCATGGAGCCAGGGCGCTGGTGATCGAGGCCCGGGAATCGGAAAGCGAGAAGCTGGCTTTTCTGCGGGGTCAGGGGTTCCGGGT
>JAHEEY010000248.1 GCA_024640485.1 Chloroflexota bacterium
CCGCTGTTCAACCGAGCCACACAGGGCACCTACCCCGCCGGATCAACCTTCAAGATCGTCTCAATGGCGGCTGCCCTCAACAGCGGTATCTATACCCCGGATACCCGTTACAACAGCACCGGCACCTGGAACCGGCTGGGCGAGGGCTACACCAAGAAAGATTGGCTGGAAGGTGGGCACGGCAACATCACTCTGCGCCAGGCATTAGTTGTTTCCTGCAACAGCTGTTTTTATGATGTGGGGTATAACCTGAATGAACTGGACCCTGAGCTGCTGCCGGCTACCGCCCGGCAGTTCGGCCTGGGCGCGATCACCGGCCTGCAGATAAATGAATCCGAAGGGTTGATTCCCAGCCCCGAATGGAAGATCGCCAGTGAAGGGGAAGGATGGGCGCCTGGTGATGCCGTCAACATGGCCATTGGGCAGGGGTTTGTGGAAGTGGTCCCGCTGCAGATGGCCCGCATGATCGCCGCGGTGGCCAACCGCGGCACCCTCTACCAGCCGACCCTGGTGGATCGGATCGGGGCGGGCGGCGCGGCGCCTGAAGAACGTTTGCCAATAAAGGCCCAGGGGGAGTTGGCCATTTCAACCGAGAATCTGGATGTCATCCGTGACAGCCTATGGAATGTGGCCAACAGCGGATCTGGCACTGCCGCGCATCGCTTTGTTGGCCTTGATGTGAAAGTGGCCGGCAAAACAGGAACGGCGGAAGATCCCCCCAGGCTGTCACATGCCTGGTTCGTGGGCTACGCCCCGGCAGCGCCCTACACCCTGGCAGATGGGGCGGTAATCGAAGATCCTGAAATTGCGATCGTGGTAATGATCGAAAATGCCGGCGAGGGATCAGAGGTCGCCGCGCCCATTTTCCGCCGCATCGTCGAGCTTTATTACGGTTTGTCCCCAATGGCTGACTATCCATGGGGCAGTGAATCAGCAGATCAGTAGGACAATTGTTTTTCATGGCCAAAGTTAAGAAGAACGGGGAACAGAAAAAAGAGTGGCGCAAGGCAGTGAAATCAGCCATGCTCAAAGCTACGGAGCAAGAATCAAAAGACAGGCTGGGGGATGTGGAACCATCTTTCAACTACCGCTGGGAGCATGTCGTCTCGGTGGTCAAACTGTCCACCAAGTTGGCCCGGCTCACCGGTGCTGACGTGGAGGTAGTTGAGGCCGCCGCCTGGCTGCACGATGTGCGCAAAGAAGCACGGGGCGATCACCCCAAAGAAGGGGCCAAGCTGGCCCGCAAGCTGCTGGCGCAGACGGACTTCCCATCCGCGAAGATCGAACATGTGGCCAAATGCATTGAACAGCATATGGGATTGTGGCGAGACAAGCCGCTGACAGATTTGGAGTCGATGGTGCTTTGGGATGCCGACAAGCTGGCCAAGATTGGTTTGACCGCGGCTTTTCATTGGACCGGCAGCGCCTTGGCGGGCAGCAAGCTGCGGGACATGAATGACTTAATTGAACGGGCCAGGTCGGTGGATTGGCACCGGAAGACGGTCGCCAGTATGCATACTAAACCGGCCCGCCGGGCCGCCAAGGCACGATTGAAGGCATACAATGCCTTGTGGCACGAACTTGAAGCAGAACTGAAAGGGGACGATCTGTTCAACAGAAACAAGTAGCCGAACAGATTCTGGGGGGAGCCGGCAGTCTCAAGCCACTATCGCTGATTAGTGTAGAAGAACTCCTTCACCGCCGGGTGCACAAAACCGGCCTGGAACAGGGCCTGCCATTCCCAGGCATCATCCCAGCCGCCGCCTTCCTTATTAGCCAACACCCAATAGCTGAAGGCCAGGAAGTACGGCTCCGCCTGGCGCATATAGCTGTATTGATTTCGAATCAAATTGGTTTCCACCCCCCTGTCCACGCTGTAAGATCCCCCTTCCGTGCCGATGATAGGCAGTGAGCGGCCCAGGTGGCTGCGGACAATCTCATCGTATTTCTGGAAGAGCAGGAAACCGTCAGGATCATCAAAACGGCGGGTGCCATGATAATTGTGGGCCGCCAACCAGGCGTGATTCAACAGGTGGGAATCGCCGTAGAATTCCAAGGCTCGCAGGGTGCGATCCAGGAAATCGTAATGGTTGTAGGCGCCCCCAGGGCTGAAAGCGCCGATACCCGGCAAACCGCCGGCAGCGATGATCTGTCTAGCAGCCGCCGCCCAGGCGACCGCATATTGATTCGGATTGGCAAACCCGGTATTGTTCTCAACGTTGACATTGGGCTCATTATAGATCTGGTAGTAGTAGACCCCTTTGGCGCGGTAGTGCCGGACCATGGCGGGGATATTGCCATCGTAGGGGAGCAGCGCGGAGCGGTACAGACGCAGCACCGGCATGATGCCAGTTTCGACCAGCCGGTCTACCAGGTAGTCGTTGTCGCCGATGTTGGTGCCGTCGTTGAGAAAGACAACCCATTTGATGTGCATCCTGACCATTTCGGTGACGAACCGGTCGACGACGGCTGGCTCCTGGCTAACCGTAGGAATCCAGTGCATCCCCCAACCATTGTTTCCCCGGGGGGTTGGGAATGCCTGGAAAGGGATGACCTCATCATATCCGTATTGGGAAATCGGCTTGATCACCGGCGTCTCCGTAATGTAGACCTCGGGTGAAGCGGTCGGTGTCTCAGTCGGCGTTGAGGTGGGTGTGACCGGTGTGTTGGTGGGAATTGGCAGCGGCGTCGCCGACGGGGTGGGTGTCTCCCTGGCTGGCGGCGGCGTGGGTGAGGGGGTTACAGTTGCCGCCGGACGGGTGAAGGTCGGGGGCACTTTGGCGGTCACAACCGGCACCAACGCTGCCACCGCCCGGGTTGGCAAGTGCAGTCCATCTTGCTGGCAGCCGGCTAAGGCCAGCCCAATCAAACTTATCAGCAGGAAGGCAAAACGGGAGGATCTGTTCAACTTAGCGATAGAGATCCTTCTCCTTGGATCGCAGCAGGTCTGCGGCACTGCCCTCTTGCCGCGGGAGCGCCAAACCACGAACCAGAATCACCGGGGCCGCTTCAGCCGCCTGCCCCATGAGCAGCCCGGCGGCAGCGGCGATCTCATCTGCGACCGCGACTTCAGTGTGCTGCAGGGCGTAGCCAAACAAGTCGCTTTCGCCCCGCCGGTCCCACAATGCCGGCATGCCGGCGGTGCCGATGGCGACGCCGACGGTTCCCAGCCGGAAGGGACGGCCGTGACTGTCGGTAATCAGCACTGCCACGACATGGCCAGTGCGCCGGCTGACTTCCTGCCGAATCGCCTTGGCGGACGCATCGGGGTCAACCGGCAGCAGCAGAACCGTCTCATCTTCCCCTTCCTGGGCCACGTTGGAACGGTCTATTCCGGCATTGGCACTGGTAAACCCCAGCCGGTGGCGCACAATGAGAACCCCGGGACGCATGCGGGAAATTTCGTCGCTTTCACGGAGGATCAGCTCCACAACACGGGGATCTTTTGCGGTAGCTGCCGCTACCTCTTGGGCACGGGCGCCGGGGGCCACCTGGGATAGGTTGACCAGCCGGCCCTCCGCCTTGGAAACTATCTTTTGAGCTACAGCCAGCACATCACCATCGGCCAGTTCGATGCCGGCTCGTTGGGCAGCATCCAGAATCAAGCCGGCGATGTCATCGCCCGGCTTGACCAACGGGAAATCCGGCAGCACCGTCATGGTGATTTGAGAGGTCATCAAGCAGATCCGACTAGATTCCGGTGATACGGATGCCGGCGCTCTTGGCCTTGTTGATGATGTTGATGGCGATCAGTACTGAAACCATCCCTTCAGCCACAATCGCGTTCTGCAGGGCTCCAGCGTTGACACCACGCATACCGGCGTCTTCACACAACTGCATCACCAGCTGTTTGTCTGCCCCTTTATCACCGCAAACCAACACGTCACTGTCGATCTTGAAGTCAGGATCGGTCAAATGATGGGCGCCTATGCTCTGGAAAGCGGCCACTACGCGGATGTTCTCGCCCACCAGTTCCTGGGCTTCTTCGGCGGCTGACTTGCCGCTGGGAAGACGCCAGACACGGCTCTTCTTCTCGCCGGTTGGCGCGACCACGGTGACCAACAGTTTGCCATCCAAGACATCCTTCAACGAAGCCAGGGTCGACTCTTGAGCCCAGTAGGGGACAGAGAGCACCGCCAAATCGGCCGCGGCGGCGGCGGTACCGTTGTCCGTTCCGGTTACCTTGGCATCCGGCAGCTTCTGCATCAAATCAGCCGCTGCCTGCAGCCCTTTCTCGGCCTTGCGAGAACCGATGATGATCTCATGCCCGGCAGACGCCCAACGAAATCCCAGACCAAATCCCTCGTCACCAGTCCCACCTAAAATTGCGATTTTCACATTCAAATCCTTGTTCGTATTCGTGCTTGTGCCGCAGGAAACAGGCCAGCTTCTTCTACTCTGATGACGCCATGCCCTTCTTCGGCAGCAAAAAAGCCGCCGCCGTTCGGGACAATACCAATCCACTAGCGGCAGCGGTTCACCAATGTCACATGCTTAGTTTTTCAAATCTCTGCCATACGTCGGCGGCAAGCTCACGGCTGCGGGCTGTGATCTCAGCTTCGTTCAAGGTGAGCAGCTCTCTATCTTTCATCAGAATCTTACCGGCAGCGATGGTGGTCGTGACCATACTGCTTTCGAAACCAAAGATAATGTGCCAGGGCATATTGCCGGCGGTCAGCGGCGTGGTGGCATGATAATCGACAAAAATGATGTCTGCCGCGGCGCCAACCGCTAACTTGCCGATAGGCAGATCGGGCCAGAACATGCCGGCCAGCGCGGCATTGTTCTTGATAGCCATCTGGCTGATATCCATGCCGTTGGCCCGGCGGGGATCGCGATGGGCCGCTTTATGCATCAAATAAGCAGCTTTCCACTCAGCCCACATATTGTTGCTGAACCCATCGTTTCCCAGGCACACTGGAATACCCAGCCGGAGCATCCCTTCGATATCAGCGGCGCCGACGGCGTTGTTCATGTTGCTGCGCGGTTGATGGGTTACCCAGCTGTTGCTGTCCCGAAGCAGGTTCATCTCAGCCTGGTCGACATGAACGGCATGGGCCACGATGCTCTTGGGCCCCAAGAGGCCGGCATCATTGAGACGATGGATGACCCGCTTGCCGTATTTGTAGAGGGAGTCATATTCATCCGATTCATGCTCAGCGGCATGAATATGGAAACCAGTATCGAAATCCCTGGCAGCGGCCACACAGTCAGCTAAAGTCTCATCACTGAGCGAGAGGGAGGCATGCAGGCCGAAGCTGCCTGCCAGCAAGCCGCTGGTCCTTTCTTTCAATGAATGCAGGAAACGCACATTTTCACTGATGCCAGCTTGAGCCCCTTCCGGGCCATTTCGATCGGTCACTTCGTAGCAAAGCGCCGCTCTGACGCCTGCCATTTCGACGGCATCGGCGACCTGATCTAGTGAACTGTCAATCGCGCTGGGGCTGGCATGATGGTCAATCAGGGTGGTGGTACCGTGTTTGATCGCGTCGACCAGGCAGACCAGGGCACTGTACTCCACGTCAATGTCCAACAGAGCCCTATCCAAACGCCACCACAGCCGTTCCAAAATATCGGGGAAATCCTGCATCGGCGCGCCAGGAATCGCCATGCCTCGAGCGAAGGCACCGTAAAAATGTGTGTGCGCGCAGATATTGCCGGGCATGATCAACTGGCCTCGGGCGTCCAGCCTCTCAGCCTCTGGGTATTTGCGTGCCAGGGCCGCGGAGTCTCCCAAGTCGGCGATCAGACCATCCCGGATCAGCAGCCCACCTTCTTCAATTAGCTCACCCGTTTCATCCCAGGTGACCAAATGACCATTTGTGAGGAGTCGTTCATTCATAATCACTGATTCTAGCCACCGTTTCCATCTGTGCAATAGATTGGAGCCGATCAGACCATGTCAGATTAAGCTGGCACTCATATCTCCGCCCTTTTGAACTCGAGAAAACAAACGCTGGCCCAGTTTGCTTGACAGGAGAGTGCCTTTGGCTAAACTCAAAGGTAAGATTATTAGAGATGACACCATCTATAACCTTGCAAGACGCAAATTTAGATAAATTAGGAGCATAAAGCACAATGGCACAACCATTAGAAGTAACGGATGCAACATTCGAAAGTGAAGTACTAAAGTCTGACAAACCGGTATTGGTCGACTTCTGGGCAGACTGGTGCGGCCCTTGTCGCATGATCGCCCCTTCGGTTAAAGAGATTGCTGCAGAGAACGAGACCACATTGAAGGTCGCGAAAATTGACGTCGACGAGAATCCAGCGGTCCCCGGCCGTTACGGCATCGTTGGTATCCCCACTTTGATGCTGTTCAAGGGCGGCGAAGTGGTGGAGCGCATCACTGGGGCGCTTCCTAAGAACCGCATTATGGCGCAGGTGCTTCCGCATCTCTAGACCATCATCGGCCTTCAGATCAAAAATGAAAGAACGCTTGCCCGGATGACCGGGCAAGCGTTCTCTGTTTTAGTTTGTCGAGAGGATTGGGCTCAACAGCGAACTGAACTAGGCTGTCTCATCCTCAGTGTCGCTGTCCGTTGGTGATTTCTCCGCGACAGTGAACTGGTCGGCCAACTTACCTAACTCTTCACTCAGCCACTGCAACCCCTGGGTAACGCCTTTGCGTGCCTTTTGGCTGAACTCAGCGGATTCGGTGCGTGCCTTCAGCTGTCCGGCTTCTTCTTTTACCTTAGCTGCCGCAGGGCTCTCTTTGACCTCACGGATCGCTTTGTCGATTTCCCCGGCAAAGCTCTTCATCCCTTCGCGCACTTGTGATTCAACCCGTTGGCGTTCCTCACTGTTCCAGGCATTCTGCAAGGTTTCAGCAAATTGACGACCAAGCGCTTTCAGCTCCTCGGTAACATCGCCTGAACTCTTCTTCGGGGCCTCTTCTTCCACCGGGATCTCAACCTTAAGGCGCGCTTTGATCTCTTCAACACTGGGTGTTTCTTGTTCGGTCATTTTATCCAACTCCTTCATATTTAGAAGACGCTGTTCAGAAGCTATTTGGGGATGGCAT
>JAHEEY010000249.1 GCA_024640485.1 Chloroflexota bacterium
GAGGCATTTCAAGGTCAGCCGCCGGAACAGATTATTGACATAACTATAAACGAGCTGCGCGCTACCCTGGGCCATCTGGGGACGGCAGCTGATGGGGCCATTGATGTGGTGGCCCTAGGCAGCCCGCACTTTTCACTCAACGAATTCGCCCAGCTGATGCCGCTGCTGGCGGAATATCCTCCCCGGGAGGAGGTCGAATTCATCGTCTGCACCAATCGATTGGCTTTGAGCGCTCTGAAGCAGCGGGGGTGGCTGGATCTGCTCAAAGGGGCCGGGGTGCAGGTGGTGGTCGACACCTGTGTGGTGGTGACCCCTATTGTAAGGGCCCGGCAGGGAAACTTGATGACCAACTCGGGCAAATTCGCCCACTATACACCGGGAAATATCGGCCTGCAGGTGATATTCGGCAGCCTGGAAGAGTGTGTCCGCTCCGGCTCGACCGGGCAGGTATGGCGGGATGAAGGATTGTGGCAATGAATCAATCAAAGCAGCATGCGGTAGACGCGGCTCAACTGCTTGTTCCTGGAACAGGCCAAGGAAGGGCCCTGGTGTTGTCGGAACCGCTAAGCTTGTGGGGTGGGTTGGATCCAGAGACGGGTGAAATCATCGATCGGCGGCACCCGTCGTCTGGTGAGAATGTGGCCGGACGCGTTTTGGTGCTGCCGGCAGGTCGGGGTTCCAGCAGCGCCAGCAGCATCTTGCTAGAGGCGGTGCGAACAGGGAAAGCGCCTGCGGCGATCATCACCGCGGAAAAGGATCCCATTTTGGCGTTGGGGGCTGCCGTTGCCCGGGAGATGTACGATACCGCGCCGCCGGTACTGGTTCTGGGCGCGGCAGATTACCGGCGAATCGCCGACGGTAGGCTGGTGACTGTTTCACAAGAGGGTATGGTCTTGATTGAGCTGCCTTGAATGGCGGTGCTGTCCTCTCTACTTATCGGCAAACGACACCGCGATTTGAAGGGTCTGCAGCTGAATGGCGACCGTTTCATGAATATCACGCCCGTAACCGCCGGCCATGGTGACAGCCACGGGGATACCTGCCTGACGGCATCGTTCCAATACCAACCGATCCCTATCGCCGATACCTGCCTTAGTTAGCCCCAGCCGGCCCAGCCTGTCATGCTCGTGGACATCGGCCCCGGCCAGAAAAATCACCAGGTCAGGTTGTGATCGATCCAGCGTCTGTGCCACCGCTGGCCCCAATGCCGCCAGGTAAGCCTCGTCGCCGGTCCCGTCAGGGAGGCCGATATCGAGGTCGCCCGGGATTTTACGAAAAGGGAAATTCTTCTGCCCGTGAATTGAGAAAGTGAAGATAGATGGATCCCCGGCGGCGATCTCAGCGGTGCCGTTCCCTTGATGGACATCACAATCGATTACAGCGACCCGCTTCACCCGCCCTTCAGCCTGCATCGTGCGAGCGGCGATAATGGTGTCGTTGAAGATGCAGTACCCTTGCCCTTCGGCATAACAGGCGTGGTGGGTGCCGCCGCCCAGGGTGGCAGCGGTACCGTCTCGCAAGGCGGTCCGGCAGGCGGCGATGGTAGCCCCCACGGAATGTTCGGCCCGTTCAATCAGCTGAGGTGACCAGGGCAGGCCGATGCGCCGCTGCTCGGCCGGGCTGAGAGTGCCCTGCTGAACCTGGTCGAGGTAGGCGGCGGCGTGGGCTCGGGCCAGCTGGGCACGGGTGGCCGCGCTGGGGGTGAGCATCGCTTCCGCTGGGACCAGCTTATGGGCTGCTGTCTGCTGCCGCAGCAGCCGGTACTTGTCGGCAGGAAAACGATGTCCCACCGGCAGAGGGAAGATGTACTGATCGTAGTAGAAAAGCTTCATATTTTGAATGAGCCGTATTGAACGGTGCGGCGTCGGGCTGATTTTAGCCCACAAGAGGGGCTAAGGGAATCAGCGGCTGACGGGGGAGGGCCGGCGGCGTTGCGGAAATGGGAAGCTATCTGAGTCAGGCCGAGCGAGGATTGCGCTTGTGGCGCGAAGCAGGTCCGGAGCGGAACGGTCTGGCAGCTGAATACTGCTGAGAATGGATGGGATGCCTGTAATTCGCTTAATGCTGGCTGGACCATGAGAGCGGGAACAGTTTTGCGATTCTGACATGGCTTTCTTTGGCCAGCAGCAGCACCACGCCGAAAACAAGCAGGCTGTTGGTCAGCAGGAAGAAGAGCAGCTCTTCCACCGGCAGGATGCCGCCGATGAGCAGCCCGGTAGATTTGGCCGGGTTGATGGTCCAGGTGCCCCAGCCGATAGCCAGGGCGTCAGCGGCGCTCAGATAGAGGGTCAGTGAGGTGATCGAGTAGACCACCAGCCGGCGGCGGCGCCAGAGGATATCGGCGCCAAAGCCGAGCTGCAGCATGATCGGGGGCAGAGCCCAGACCAGCTCCAAGGCCAGGTAATTGCCGGGCAGCCAACTGCCTGCCAGGATAGCGGCGGCGGCCAACCATAACAGCGCCCCCGAAATCAAAGCGTAGCGCCTCAGCGGCCGGCCGGAGGGATTCTGATTCTCAGACATCCGGCGGCCCAGGAATAGGAGCCACAGCCCGGCGAGAATCGGCTGTAAGATGAAGAAACTGTATTCCTCAATTGGGACCCATCCCAAGGTGATGCCGGTGACCAACTCCGGTGCGTACCACCAGACCCTGGTTGCTACCAGATAGTTATCCCAAGGGGTGGTGTAAATCAAAGCGATCAGGGCATGCAGCAGGATGGCTGGGATAGCTGGCCAGCTCCTTAATGAAGCATCCAACTGCCGCTGGCGCCGGTGGTCGTAGACCGCCACGGCAGCCAGCAGCCCCATGGGGATGAGCAAGAACAGGGCAAGAAATCCAAAATAACTCATAAGGTATTTACTCGGGCTAAGCCCATCTCTGGCGCGCGTTTACCGGCGGCGGACATGCATCATTACTCCGGGCCTCGGTTCCAGCGTAGCGCCCATATGGGAATGGGCGGATTGATCGGGGGCCGGACTCAGCTCAAACTGCTGCAGGATTCGGGCCAGAACCACCTTCGCTTCGATCTGAGCGAAGCTGGCGCCAATGCAGTTGCGCGGGCCGCCCCCAAAGGGGATGTAGGTAAACGGCGGCCGGTTGTGACGCACGGCCCGGTCAAACCGCTCGGGAATGAACTTGTCAGGATCCTGCCAATGATCCGGATGCCGGTGGGACAGATAGATGGAGCACATCACCCGGGTTCCGCCCCTTATCTCATGCCCGCCCAACTGCATATCTTCTTTGGCCATGCGGTTGCCCACATGAATTGGGGGATACAGGCGCAGCGTCTCTTTGATCACCCAGTCCAGGAACTGAAGCTGATCTAGATGGTGCTGCTCAGGCGTTGAGTCACCTAAAACCAGATCCACTTCTGCTTTTGCCCGGGCCATTGCCTGGGGATGCTGGCCCAGGAGATAGAGAGCCCAGGAGAGCAGTGCCGTGGAGGTGTCATGGCCGGCGATGAGCATGGTCAGCAGCTGGTCCCGGATCAGCTCATCATCCAGCCCCCCTTGATGAATAAGATGACCTACGAAATCATCCTTTGGGTATTTGCCGGCATGATGTTCCTGGATCACCCGGTGCAGATAGCTGTCCATCTCTTGTATCGCGCTGGCATAGCCAAGGCGAGGCATATTGGGCCACAGGATCCATAAACCAGGCGAGATGTAGTTCAACGTTCGCAAGATGGGGCGCCACAGGGAAGCCATGTCGGGCTGAAAGTCGGTGCTGAACAGGGTGCCTACCAGTATCAGCAGCGCCGCCCGCCGCATTTCCACCAGCATGTCAACCGTGCCCTGAGCAGGCCAGGCGGACAACGCTTGGTCGGTATAGTGGGTCATCGCCCCAATGTGGGCGGTGACCTGCTTGCGCTGCAGCATCGGTTCCATCAGCTCCCGCAGGCAGGCATGACTCTCGCCATCCTGAACCAACAATCCGCGGCGGAGCAGCTGAGAAACGGGATCGCTCTGGTTGCGCCAATCGAACTTATCTCGGGAGGTTACCATGATCTCCCGATTCAGCGCCGGGCTGGCCGCGACAACTGGCTGAAAGCGGGGCAGGGTGATCTGGAACAGGTCGCCCACGTGTTGGTGCATCAGCGACATCGCGGTCAACAGCGACCGTTCTCGGGCCAACCCTTTCAATATCTTCAGCCCCACTTCACCGGCGGCGACGGGTACCGGACATCTATCTGTCATCTTGATGATCCGTTGGCGGCCAACTCTTTCACCGGTTCCATACGCTGCTGGCGCGGGGTGCGGTGCGGCACGGAATCTGAGGCCGTGGCCGTGATCAAATCTTCGGCGATCTTCGACGAGGAGAGCACGCCCGGCAAACCGGCGCCCGGATGGGTGCCGGCGCCCACAAAATAAAGGTTTTGGAAATCTTCGGAGCGGTTGTGAGGCCGGAACCAGGCCGACTGTGTCAAGATGGGTTCCACCGAGAAAGCTGATCCCAGGTAGCTGTTGAGGGTGCCCTGGAAGTGGCGCGGATCGATGCGATGTTCGGCAACGATGTTCTCCTGAAGATCGGGCAGGTAGTTTTCCTCCAGGAAGTCCATAATCGCGTCACGATAAGGTTGGGCGGCTGTCTCCCAGTCGATGCCGGAACCCAGATGGGGGACCGGAGAAAGCACATAGAACGACTCGCACCCGTCTGGAGCCAAGGAAGGGTCTGTGATGGTGGGCATATGGAGGTAGAGTGAGAAATCCTCAGCCAGACGCTTGTTCTTGAAGACATCCTCCAGCAATTCCTGGTACCGTTGGCTCAAAATGATGTTGTGATGCAGCAGCCGAGAATCTTGATACCGCCGTTTGGTGCCGAAGTAGATGACGAAGAGCGACATGCTGTATCGGGTCGCTTTCTTGTAGCGAAAATCGGAGTTGCGCCAGCCGCGATGTTTCTTGGGGATGAGATTCATATAGGTGGTAGGGACATCCGCGTTGGAGATGATATGATCGGCGTGGTGAATGGAGCCGTCAGCCAGGCGAACGCCGCTTACTCGCTTGCCGTCCACCAGAATCTCCGAAACCGGGCTGTTATAATGTATTTTGCCATCAAGCTCCTCGATCAGGGTGACCAGGGCGTTGACCAATGCCCCTGTGCCCCCTCTAGCGTAATACACGCCCCATTCTCTCTCCAAATAATGGATCATGGCATAGATCGATGTGGTCTCGAATGGATTGCCGCCGATGAGCAGTGGGTGGAAGGAGAAAGTGCGGCGCAGGAAATCATCGCTGATGAATTGGGAAACGTAGCTGTAAACGGTCTTGTGCGACTGCAGCCGCAGCAAATCAGGGATGAGCTTGACCATATCGCCTAAGGTAAGGAACGGCTTGTCGGCCAACTCCACAAAACCTTTCTGGAAGATAGCCTTGGTTGAGGCCAGGAATCGAAGGTAGCCTTCCTTGTCTTCAGGGTTCCATTTGTCGATTTCGTTCAGCATGAAATCGTGATCGTTGCTGTAATCAAAATTGCGGCCCTCATGGTTGAAGATACGGTAAAAGGGGTCGCACTTTATGAACTCGACATAATCTTCGCGGCGCCGGCCGGCCTGGGCGAAGATATCATCGAACATGAAAGGGGCGGTGATGACGGTAGGGCCGCCGTCAAAGGTGAAGCCATCCATCTGGTAGGTGTAACCGCGGCCGCCCGGTTTGTCACGGCTCTCGAACATCGTGACTTCATACCCGCGAGCCGCCAGCCGGGCGGCGGCACCCAGTCCGCCAAAGCCAGTACCAATAACGATTACCTTGTTGTGATTGATCATCGTCTCCCTCTTTAACTTACCCTTCAAGGATTGAACCATCTACGGCGATGAATTGAGGCTCGTTGTAACGTTTCGTTTTTGTGCGCCACCAGATAATGGGCAGCTGCCGCAGCTTTTGGGCACCGCTGATGTGGGCCCGCCGGCTGAAGACATCATAATCATGCGCTTCGATATCATCTAATATGGCCCGGTACAGCTCTGCCGCTGCCGCTACGGCTGCCTGCCCTCGGTCCCCAAGCATGGCAATGCCTGGCATCGCCTCCTGGTATAATTGGTGGGCCCGGGCTATCTGGAAGCGCATAAAGGCGCGCCAGCGGTCATCAGTACATCCGGCAGCGATGTCGGCTTCACTCAAGCCAAATTGGGCCAGTTCCTCTTGGGGCAGGTAGAGGCGTCCATTCTGCCAATCTTCGCCAACATCCCGCAGGATATTGGTCAGCTGCAGCGCCACCCCTAGCTTCACGGCATAGGGGATCGCCTCTGTGCTGGCGTAGCCCACAATGTGCATGGTCATCAGCCCCACGGTAGAAGCCACGGCGTAGCAGTAGTCGGTCAGTTCTTCAAATGATTGGTACCGCCGTTTGGTCAGGTCCCTGGAGACGCCGTCTAGAAGCTGTTCGGCATACTGCCGGGGTATGCTGTAGTTTGAGCGGGCGTCAGCCCATGCCAAAGCGACTAGATCGTTTTCCGGGGGCGCTTCGCTCAAGGCATGTTGGCGCCATTGGCTGATTTTGCTGTCTCTATTGGTGGTGAATTGGTCCACCAGATCGTCGCTGACCCGGCAGAAAGCGTATAGGGCCCGGATTGCCAATCGCTCAGCCTTGGGCAGCATCGCCGAGGCCATGAAGAAGGTCCGGCTGTGCTGCCGGGTGATCGACTTGCTTGCGGCATATGCTTCTGCCAGCGGGTGCGTGCCGTTGTATATTCTTTCAGGCGCCGGCTTGTGGCTTTCCAGCGCGCCGTATGCGAGTGCAAGCAGGGGGCGCTCCCAAGATCTGATGCTTACTGCCATTTGACGACCTCCAATGTGTGCTGTTGCCAATCCCAATCAGAACCTTCTGATCGCTCAATTGCTCTATATTAGCCTGTTTGATCATATATTGTCAAGCAAATATCCAGATATAGACTAACTATTGGCGACGAGACCGACAAGCTTCTTATCTTTGGCTCATAAACAGAGGCGATTACGTGATTATGGTGATCCCGCTGAATCGGACGGAGGCATTTGATGAGAAGATCGTTCAAG
>JAHEEY010000250.1 GCA_024640485.1 Chloroflexota bacterium
ATTAAACGCCGACTCAGTCGGGAGCTCACCAATGAAGTGCCCTTCAGCCAGCGACCACGCTTCCCAAAGCAGGGAAAGATCGCGACCAGAGGCAGCTTCGGTCGGAGTAGTGATTTGGCTGTCAACAAATTGGTTGACAAAGAAGCCGGCGGTGAATGACACCATGGTCAACAGCAGAATCAACATCACCGCCAGGATATTTCGAGCATTTTGAGACATAGTACTCCCACAAAAAAAGTCAGCTGAGATTGACTGTTAACACAACCAACACCATCTGACTCACCAATAGTGAAGATCGACTGCGCAGAATTCTAGCACAGGTGAAAGCTGAGGCAATCTACGGTATAATAAATTCGGTAGGCAGATATCATATCTAATAAGCAAAAACGCCGCTTTGCCTCTTAGTATCTCTTAACCTGCCTGCCGCAACGTATTTCGTCCAATAGCTGGAGATTTCTCTCCGTCATACTGCCATGATCAAGCACTTCAGGCGGCTTGCTTTGATGGTCGCCACCTTATTTCTGCTGTCGCTTCCCGACGCCCCTGCCTCCACTGCGCGAGCGCAGGAGATCTCGGCTGCCCAGGCGATGCTTGAGGCCATGTCGGTGGAGGAACGGATCGGGCAGCTGTTCATGGTGACTTTTCAGGGGGTCGACACTGGCCCGGAAAGCGCAATCTCCCAGCTGATATCGGACTACCACATCGGCGGCGTGGTTCTGCTGGCCGAAAACGACAACATCGCCGTTGCCGGGGAAGCGGGCAGCGCCCCTGCCCAATTGGCCCAGCTGACCAACACCCTGCAGCAGCTGGCGATGCTGGGCAGCGCGGCCCAACCGCCGGATCGAGAGAGCGGCGATCTGGCCGAACTCCCCTTCATCCGGCAGCTCCCCGATCCCGACCAGGCTTCGATACCTCTGTTTATCGCCACTTATCATGAAGGGGAACGACTCCCCTACCGCAATATCCTGTCCGGCCTCACCGAGATCCCCAGCAACATGGCTGTCGGGGCGTCTTGGAAACCAGCGTTCGCCCGGTCAGTGGGTGAAATCGTCGGCCAGGAGCTTTCCGCCATGGGGTTCAACCTGCTGCTGGGACCCTCCCTGGACGTGGTTGAAGACCCCATGCCGTTCAGCGCCGGCGACATCGGCACCCGATCCTTTGGCGGCGACCCGTACTGGGTCGGATTGATGGCCAAAGCATATACGGCCGGCATCCACATTGGCGCCAGCGGCAGCATGGCGGTTGTCCCCAAACATTTCCCGGGACAGGGCAGCAGCGATCGGCCGGTGAATCAAGAGGTGGCCACGGTGCGCAAATCACTGGAGCAGCTGCGGCAGATCGAGCTGGCCCCATTCTTCGCGGTCACTGCCATATCCAGCGGCGACAGCGCAGTCGCCGACGGACTGATGACCAGCCACATCCGCTACCAGGGCTTTCAGGGAAACATCCGGGCTACCACCAACCCGATCAGCTTTGACCGCAGTGCCTTGACCACCTTGATGGAGCTGCCGGAATTCAGCGGCTGGCGCAGCGACGGCGGGCTCATCGTATCCGATTCACTGGGGGTACGGGCGGTTAAGCGATTCTACGACGAGACAGCCCAGGAGTTTCCCCACAGGCGTATCGCCAAGGACGCCTTCATCGCCGGCAACGATCTGCTGTACCTGGCTGAATTCAGCTTAAATGAAGCTGACCATGATAGCGAGCTGGCCAATATCAAAGACACCATCGAATGGTTTCGCACCCTTTACAGCACCGACCAATCTTTCCAACAGCGGGTTGACGAAGCGGTGCTGCGCATCCTCAGCTTGAAATTGAAGTTGTATGGGGGCGAATTCTCCCCCATCAGCACCCAGGTCGATATTGAGGCGATTCCCGTAGTAGTCGGCCACGGCGCCACGGCGATGTTTGAGTTGGCCCAAGCTGCGGTCAGCCTGATCAGCCCCAGCCCAGAGGAGCTTCTGGAAAGGTTGAACAGCCCGCCGGCGGTCAATGAGAAGATCGTGATCTTCACTGACGTCCAATCACAGGGCCAATGCGCCGGCTGCCCACCGCAGCCTTTAATCGGCCCCACCGCGCTTGAGGACAAGATTCTCTCGCTCTACGGCCCCGATGCCAGCGGACAGGTTTCCGCAGCCCAGATCGATAGTTTCTCCATGAGCGATCTGCAGGCATTCCTGGACTCTGGGCCGGGGGCGATCGTCTATCCCACCGTTCCCATTTCGGCCACGCTCACCCCTGAGACGGAGGAACCGCCGGCGGAAGACGCGGCCACGGCGACGCCAGTGCCGACCCCGCCTCCGCCGCCGGAATACTTCGTGCAGGAATCACTGCGAGACGCCGACTGGATCATCTTTGCCACCCTGGCCCCAAGTTCAACCTCGGCGACGCTTAAACAATTCCTGGCCGACCGGCCCGACATCACCAGGCGGGCCAAATCCATCGTCTTCGCCTACAACGCCCCCTACTATCTGGATACCACCGAAATCAGCAAGCTGACCGCCTTCTTCGCGGTATACAGCAGCATCGATCCGTTCATAGACGCCTCGGTGCGGGTGCTGTTTCAGGAAGCGCTGCTCAGCGGGCACCCCCCGGTGGATGTCAACGCCATCAGCTATGACCTTTTCAAGCAGACGCAGCCGGATCCCAGCCAGATTATCGAGCTCTTCATTCTCTCCGAAGGTGAATTCCAGTCACCTCCCAGTGAGGCCCCATTGGAGGCAGCCGTGGGGAACACCTTGCGCTTGCGGGCCGGCGGCATCCTGGACCGCAACGGCTATTTGGTCCCCGACGGCACCATCGTCCAATTCATCCAGCTGGACCGGGTGCAAGGGCTGGTAAGCATTATCGCCGAAGTGCCCACCCAGGACGGCATGGCCCAACTGGATTATGTACTGGAGGCCCGTACCGAGGCCGGTCAATATCGGATCACCGCCAAGTCTGGGGAAGCCGGCATTTCCCAGGAGGTGGACATCTCCATCGAAGGGGGGGCGCAGGTAGCCATCATCACCCCGACGCCGCTGCCGACGGCGACCCCGGCGCCGACAGAAACGCCGACGGCGACCGCCAGCGCCACACCGACCGACACCCCCGAACCGACGGCTACAGCCACGCCGCTGCCGCCGGCACCGGAAGAACCGTCAGTCAAGATTGAACTGTCTGAGTTTCAGATTCTTATGTCGCTGCTGTTTGGCCTGCTGCTGATCAGCAATATCGCGGTGACCGGCGGGCGCCGGCAGCGGCTGTCCATCGCCCTGCGCATCGAATGGCCGCTGTGGGGCCTGATTGGCGCTCTGGCGGGGTATATCTATTTCACTCTGGGGCTTCCCGGCGTTTCCAACCTGCCGGACATGGGCGGCTGGGCCGGGCTGCTGGTCTCATTCCCCAGCGGCCTGCTGGCCTTGAGCCTGTTCCAACTGAAGGTTCTGCTCAACCAAGGCAATCAGCCGCCCCCCAGGTAGCACCCTCCACCGCCTCTGAGACTACTCCCAGCGCAGCTCCACGTCTTTCCAAGAAGCCGGGTCTTCGACAGGCTCCAAATGGGTAAACACCGCCACCGAGGGCAGCCGGCCGCGAATCGCTTCCTCCACATCCTCCAGAAAAGAATGCCCTTGCTGTACGGTCCATTCACCAGGCACCTGAATGTGAAAAGAGACGAATCGCAGCGAGCCTGACTGCCGGCTGCGCAGGGCGTGATATTCAATGCCGTCAGGGGCACAGAAGGAGTCCAGAACCTCGACGACCTGGGCCACCTCACTGGCTGGCAGGGCGGTATCCATCAGGCCGCGCACCGCTTTTTTGACCAGCTTGAACCCGGAATAGACGATCTGGGCTGCCACGGCGATGGCGATAAGCGGGTCCAGCGTTTCCAGCCCTGTCAGGGCGACGGCGCCGACGCCGACGACCACACCACCGGATGTCCACACATCGGTCATGAGGTGCTGCGAATCCGCCTTCAAGGTGATGGATTCGTACTCGTCTCCCGCCCTTGACAGTATCCGGGCGACTACCAGATTCATAAGGGCGGCGATGACCGATACAGCCAGGCCAATGCCAAGCTGCTCCAGCGGCCTGGGGTCCAGCAGCCGCCTGACAGCGGAAATGGCGATGGTCAACGCGGCGATGAGGATCAGCGCCCCTTCGGCGCCGACTGAGAAATATTCCGCTTTGGCGTGGCCGTACGCATGCTCTTCGTCCGGCGGCAGGGTGGCTATGGTCAATGTGACCAGCACCAGCACCGCCGCCACCAGGTTGACCATAGACTCCAGGGCATCGGACAGCAGCCCGACGGAGCCGGTCAGGAAGTAGGCCGCCGCCTTCAAACCGATGGTCAGAATCGCGGTGGCAATGGACAGCCAGGCATAGCCCCTCAATGATCTTCTTCGTTCACTCATGATTGCTCCAACTTTTTGGCTGATCGCAGACGCACCTACCCCTAATATTCAGCCTTCCCCGCTTATTGCTCTTGCCGGCCTAACAGCCGGTCAGGGACTCCATCATATCTCAAGATTCCTCTGCCGTCAGTAGTGACATTTGTCCTCAGCGAATGTTCTGATTGTCACTAGCGATTCCCGGCGATTAGCCGATAATTAAGTGTGTAGGTTCAATGCTGCGCTACAGATCCTCCAGGGCAGCCTGCGCAGTTTTAGGATGCCCATTGATTCATTAATATAGGAGTTGATCACCTATGGCCAAAGGCCACATCGTGGTTGATAGCGAGAGATGCAAAGGCTGTGAATTGTGCCTTGCCGCATGCCCTCAGAAGGTCATCGGCTTGTCAACATCGCTGAACAGCCGAGGCTATCGCCCTATCACCTACCACGACTCATCCGCAGCCTGCACCGGCTGCGCCCTGTGTGCGGTTGTCTGCCCCGAAGCGTGTATCACTGTGTATCGGGAGAGAGCGGCACGCAGAAAGCCGGCATTGATGGCCCAGGCAGTTTAGAGGGGGGAGAGCCCTGCATAAAACTGACTGCTGTCAAATGCCAGATAGGCGCTGACCCCGCCCCCACTGCGGCGGTCCGCCTGATTTCCCATTAGAACTGCGCAGAGAGACGGTCTTCCGCTGGTCTGTGATCTCTGTGTAGATGGAGAACGCAGCATGAACAAAGAGTTACTCAAGGGTAATGTCGCCATCGCTGAGGCGGCAATACGCGCCGGCTGCCAGGCGTATTTCGGCTATCCCATCACCCCACAAACCGAACTGTTGGAACATATGGCCCTGCGCATGCCGCAGCTGGGCCGGGCATTCCTGCAGGCGGAGAGCGAGGTCGCCGCCATCAACATGGTCTACGGCGCCGCCTGCACCGGGGTGCGGGTGATGACCTCATCCAGCAGCCCGGGGATCAGCCTGATGCAGGAAGGGTTCAGCTACATCGCCTGCTCAGAAGTGCCGGCAGTCATCGTCGATGTCATGCGCGGCGGCCCCGGGCTGGGCAACATTCAGCCCAGCCAATCGGATTACAACCAGATCACCAAGAGCGCCGGGCATGGAGATTTTCACCCAATCGTGCTGGCGCCATCGACGGTTCAGGAAGCGATCGACTTGATGGCCCTGGCCTTTGATTTGGCCGATCAGTACCGCACCCTGGTGATCCTGGCCCTGGACGGGGCCATCGGGCAGATGATGGAGCCGGCGGTGCTGCCGCCGATGCGCCGGATCCCTGAGCAGCGTCCCCCTTGGGCGGTTGTAGGGGCCAAAGACAGACCGAAGCGGGTGATCACCTCTTTGTTTATGAACGCTGAGATCCTCAGCGACGTCAACCACCGGCTGCAGCAGAAACTGGCCTTGATCGCCAGCCAGGAGAAACGGTTTGAAGAGAGCTTCACCGAAGATGCCGAACTGCTGATCGTGGCTTTCGGCACCGCCGCCCGGGTAGCGCTTTCGGCGGTGAAACGGCTGCGGCGGAAGGGGGTCCCGGTGGGCATCTTCCGGCCGGTCACCTTGTGGCCCTTCCCAGAAGAGGCATTGGCGGCAGCAGCCGGGCGGGCCCAGTCGATATTGACCGTCGAGATGAACGCCGGTCAGATGGTCGAGGACGTCCGCCGGGTAGTTGGCAATCAGATTCAGACCGAATTCTTCGGCTGCGTGGGCGGCATCATCCCGGTGGTGGAAGATATTGAGGACAAAGTGTGCAGTATCTGGCGGCAGATGCAGGTCGTCGCCCAGCATATTTGAGCAGATGGAGAGCGGCTCTTGGGAGAAACTGTATGACCACAATTGAAGCGAATCCATATGAAAGTCAGGTGACCAGCGAGATTGTCTACCAGCGCCCGGAATCGTTAGCCAGCACCTACACCCATTACTGCCCCGGCTGCACCCACGGTGTGGCCCACCGGCTGGTCGCCGAGGTGCTGGACGAACTCGAGCTCCGAGAGCGGGCCATCTTGATCGCCCCGGTCGGCTGTGCCGTCTTCGCCTACAACTATTTCAATCTGGACAGCGTGGAAGCAGCCCACGGCAGGGCGCCGGCGATGGCCACCGGCATCAAGCGCTCCAATCCCGAAAATATCGTCTTCACCTATCAAGGTGACGGCGATCTGGCCTCCATCGGCATCGCCGAGGTGATCCACGCCGCTGTCCGAGGCGAGAAGATCACCGTGATCTTCATCAACAACGCCATTTACGGCATGACCGGGGGGCAGATGGCCCCGACCAGCCTTATCGGCCAGAAGACGACCTCTTCCCCACTGGGCCGTTCCATTCCCGCCAACGGCTACCCAATCCATATCGCCGAGCTGCTGGCTTCTCTGCCGGGCACGGTCTACAGCGCCCGTCGCAGCCTGCATGATGCCCGCCATATCATCCAGGCCAAGAAAGCGATTACCGCCGCCTTTAGGACCCAAATCGAGGAGCTGGGATTCAGCATCGTGGAGCTGCTTTCCTCCTGCCCCACCAACTGGAAGATGTCACCGGCTGACGCCCTGGACTGGATCGCGGAGAACATGATCCCCCAATACCCCCTGGGTGATTACAAACTCCCCGATTCCTTGAAA
>JAHEEY010000004.1 GCA_024640485.1 Chloroflexota bacterium
CTTGCTGAGACTAGGGGAGTGCGCAGGCCGGGGAAAATCCCACCGGCCCCAATAGAAGTTCAAAGAAGGGCTGCAGCGGGCCGCAGTAGAGCAGCCGGCCGCCATCGTATGCGTCCAGGAAAAAGAACATTGCCGCGCACAAGAGCACCAAGACAAGACAGCCGCAGCCGCAGCCAAGCAGCCACCGGCGGCGGTTTAGCACTGGTTGAGGCATCGGTCCCAATGGGATCGATGCGCCGCTGTCCTCAGCCTCTTCTTCTGCGGCGCTGTCCATCTGGGGCATCTCCACGCGCGGCGGCACCTCAGGGAATTCCGGTTGAGTGGGCTCTTCCTCTACAGGGTCAAAATAGGTGGCAGCATCATATTCTTCCGCCACCAGGCTCAGGTACGTCAAGCTGACAGATTCCCCCAACTCTATCACATCCCCGTTGTCCAGCGGGGTCAAGCCAGAGATGCGCCGATCGTTGACGAAAGTACCGTTAGTGCTTCCCAGATCCTCAATCGCAAATCCATCCCCATGCCGGACGATTTGAGCGTGCTGGCGCGATACTTCCTGATCCGCGATGGGGACATCGTTAGCATCTGCCCTGCCGATCATGTTGGTCGCATGGGTCAATGCATACTTCTTGTTAGGGGTTGGCCCGTTTGTTAACACTAGATAGGCTACTTTGTCCTTCATACGGGAAACTCCTTGCCGGCAGCAACGGTGTCACGGTTCAGCCGGGTCGCTATTCACTTAAACAATCATGCGACGCATCTTCGAGTTCATGCTTCCTGCTGACTGGGCAGTTCAGCTGGACAAGAACCTGCCCATCTATTAAGGAAGCTGTTGACCCCATTTTACGTTAACAGGTACAATGCAATCAAATTCCCGACCATCTTGGTTGGTATTTTCGGCTTCAGCCACCTTTCCGGTTGAACCAGTACAGGCTCCGGATTCTTTGATATCATTCGTGAGATGACAATTAACTCACCCCAACGGCCTGTTTGGACAGTCAGCTCAAGCCTTGGTATCCGAATTCATCAGGGACTGCCGGCAAGCAGTGCCTGATCACGCTTTTGCGGATAAAGTAATAGATAGATTTGACGCTTCCTGCAACTTCGCCGGTGTCTCCGGTGACCAGAGGCCACAGGCAGCACATCTTGAAAAAGGGTAGTGTAATATGACCGAAGAAAAAACCTTGATCGATATAAATCAAGCGAGCGTTGATGAATTGGACTCGCTGCCCGGCATCGGCGCCTCTTTGGCGCAGCGGATCATCGAATTTCGCGAAGACGTCCATCCATTTGAAGAGGTCATCGAACTGACGGCAGTCCCTGGCATCTCGGAACGGCTGGTACGCAGTTTCGAAGATTTGATCACAGTAAACCTGCCGGCAGCGGAGATGAGTTCAGCCGACGATTTGGAGGAGCCCCCTGCCGAACCGCCGACAGCGGTTGAAGAAGTGACTGAGGCTGAATCAGCAGCCGAGGCCGTTCTACCAAACGGTGCGACCGCTGAGGACACCGACCTGCCAGAGGAGCCAGAGGGCGAAGCCGAAGAAGCGCCGCTAACCCCTATAATGGACGCCATTGAATTAGCGGAAGAAGAGGAAACGGAGCCGTCTCCGGCGGATGCGAAACCAGAGGAAGCGGAACCGGCAGCGCCAGTGATAGCGCGGATGAGCGAGCCAGCCGGGCCGCCAGCCGCACCCGCCGCGGCAGCCAATCAAAACCAGGCGCGGCGCCGCGGCTGTGTGGCCACATTGCTGGGCGCCCTGATCGGCGCCGTCATGGGCGCTGCCATCGCTCTGGCGATCATCGCCGCTCTTAACAACGGCTCGCTCTCTTTTGCGGACTCAGACGCCAGGCTGCAGCGTGAAATGAGCAGCGCCCAACAGGCTCAAATAGATCTAAATGATCAGCTGACCTCCTTGAATGAGAACTTGAGCTATCTAGCCACCCGTGAAGGCGCCATGGCGCTGCAGCAGCAGGAATCCGATCAAGCATTGACCAATGTCGAACAGTCGGTTTCTACCATCCAGCGAAATGTTGCCGCCTTGGAAGCGATGGATGCTGAACTCGACCAGCGGATCACCGCTGTTTCCGCGGCTGCGGAGACATTTGACCGCTTCCTGAACGGCCTGCGAGACCTGCTCCTAGATCTGCAGGGACCGCCCACCGAAACGCCCACACCTGTAGAAACAGCGACTGAACTGCCGGCATCTCCCACAGCCTCGTCCGCGGAAGGGGCCGCCGCCGAGCCAACAGCAACACCAACTGCCGCGGGAAATGTGACCCGGACACCACGGCCCACAGCGACACCATTCTCACTACCCACCAGCACACCGGAGCCCCAGCCGTAGGCTTGCGGCGTGGCAGCTCAGCCAACGGTATGGCGTGGCTGGAAGGTAGATTCCAGATGATGTCAAAATCCAACGGACACCGGCCTGGAAAATACCTCAAGTAAGCCGCCGCATAACCAATCTCCTGTTTTCAAGGAACAGACGCGGTTTACCTACTAATTAAGGAGTACGTTAATGAATTCCGACACAAGAGCCGGCTTTTGGAAGCGATTATTTCTCGCCTTCATCAAGACCTTTGTCACTATTATCATTCTAGCAGCTGTGATCGTAGCCGTATACTTCGGTGTGAAAGAGCTGCAACGATCGTTCGACAGCGTAACCACCCGCGTCGACCTGAACCGGCGAGATATCGAGACCCTTCAACGAGAAGTGAGCTCCGCGTCCGCCGCGGAAACAGCGCAGCAGGGGGCGATCAGCGGCCTTGTAGAAAGAATGAACGGCCTGGATGAAGTCGGTGACATTCAGCAGGGCCTAATCGCTGACCTGGCGGCACAGCAGCAGCTGCTGACCGCCCTGGAGGGGGATATCGCTCAGGCTATCGGCAGCAGCGAGTCTGCCTTAACCAGCAGTCAAACAGCGACGGAAGACACCGCCGCCTTAGGGACCGCTATTATCGCTTTGCAGGGCGATCTGAATGAAGCTGTCAGCAGCATCGATGCCCTGGGTGGCGAAATCGATGCCGTCCGCACCGACACCGAGCAGCTCAGCACCGGCCTTGCCGGCGTCAATCAATCCGTCATCTCAACGACACTGTCCAGCAAAGGATCTAGTGAGATCCAGCAAACCCTGGCGCTTTTCCATGTCTGGGAGTTGATGACCCGAGCTCGTTTCCAGCTGTCTGACAACAATGTGGGCCTGGCTACGGCTGACGTAGAACGTGCCTTCAGAGCTGTTGCCGCCATCATTGAAAATGGGCCGGAGGGGAGTGATGCGATTCTTGGCGTGGTACAGACACGGCTAGCCCTGGCCTTCAATAATTTACCCGACAATCCGGCAGTGGCGACCCGAGACCTGGAAAATGCCTGGGACGCTTTGGATGATATCCTGATGGCCCGGGTACTGCCGGGAGTGGAGCTGACGGCGCCGACTGTGGAAGTGGTTGAACCGGCAGCGGCCGAGGTCGCTCCAGAAGCCACCGAAGAAGCGCCAGCCGTCGAAGCGACACCGACCCCGTAAAGAGGCTGCTAGTCGCCGGAACCAGTGGACGGAATATCGTTCTGGATCTGGCGCCAGACAAGCTGATGGGTCGCGGCATCTTCAAAAGTGAAGTATATCGTACGCTTCTGTTTTGAAGATGCCGGCTCTTCAGCCGCTGCTGAGAAATCAAACTGCACCACGTCAACCGACTGCTTCGGCTGAAGAAAGGTAACTGCCAAAGAGTTCGGCAATCCTCTGCCGTAAAGCAGCCTTCCCGACTGAACCTGCTGCAGATTATCACTGCTGAAGAATTGATAGAGAAAGCGATCCTGTTCAGTACGGGCCATAACGACATGCTCGCCCCGAGGGACCCGCCAATATTCAGCCGGCCGCAGCAGCAGATACCCCTCTCGTCTATTTACCGTGAAGATTCCAGTTGCCCGAAGCTCAACCCGCTGGTTATCGGGAAGCGGCGGGGTATCCTCTCTCCCAAGCAGCGCATTCAAATCGGGAACGAATTTGGCGTAGCCGGCGCGGCGCGCCCGCCAATACACAGCCATCACCCACACAAACAGGGCAATCGTCACCACCAACCAAAGCGTGTGCCACGATTGCGTCCAGGCAGTCAGGAGCAGCGCCAGCGCCAGCGCTCTGGCCCACGTACTGAGAGCGAAACCTAACAAACGGCGTTGGCTAGTACGGTAGGCGAATGCATAGACGGTGGCCAGATAGCTGTGATAAAGCTGCGTCATGGTGGTTTCTTCCTTCATTTCAGCTGATATCGCATGATCAATATCAGCAAGGTAACAATGATGATCGCCCGGGCAAGACGTCGGTGGATCAGTGTGTGTCAGGCTTGACAAACAGTCCCACCAGATGAAGCCGGCGGCGCTCAGGCAGTACGGCCTCAAACCAACACATCAACCGAAATAGTGCCGGTGAGAAAGCAAGGTAAGTGGGATCGGCAATCGTGTGCCATTGGGCCAGCGTCAAGCCGCTGTCACGGCTCAGCTGTTGAAGCTGCGATAGCTTGTTGGCACGATAGAAGGTGGAAAAGGTGTCGGCGGGGGAACGTCCGTACAACCGCTCTACAATGCGTCCCTGCAGTTTGGAGAAACGGCCCAATCCTTGATTGAGCAGCGATAAGGGATGGCTGCCGTTCGGGGTGATAAAGACAAATGCGCCGCCAGGGCGCAGCACCCGGCAGATCGCCCTAAAGGTGGCAAGGGGGTATTCTAGATGCTCCAACAGCCAGCTGCAGAATACCAGATCAAAGCTGTTCGCGGTGAAAGGGAGATGGTCGCTAAAAGCGACGGTGCGGCTCAGATCAAGCCGGTGTTCACGCAGTGATTGAAGATCTGGATCAATGCCAACCATCTGGATCAAGGGGTGGTTCAGCTGCTCCACTAGCCCACCACGGCCGCATCCCAAATCCAGCAGCCGTCTTCCCGGGGCCAGCTGCTGGCGCACCAGCTCAGCATACTGCTCCGTCGCCGGCAGCCACCCAGGGTTCTGCTGCCGGTATTTCTCTCTCAGCTCGTTCTGCTGTTCTAGCGAAAGCATTAGAGAAGCGTACCCCCTTGCCTAGCAGAGGGCAGCTTGAAGTTTGGAACGCGGCTAAGAGGCTTCAGCGTCAATTGCCCCCGTAATTTCGTAGATCTGCTCCAGCGCCTGGCGTCCCTTCACCCTGGTCAACGGCAATTGCTTTGAAGCCACCAGATTCTTCACGCCGGCATAGGTGTCGGCACTGATAAGCAGTTGGCCGGGCTTGGCCATTTCCTGCAGCCGCTTGGCCATATTGACCGCATCCCCAATCGCGGAGTAATCTTTGCGCAGAGCGCTGCCGACGTTGCCAATAACGGCTTCACCGGTATGTACGCCGATACCGAAGAACAGCCGCCGATCTTCGGGCAGCTGGGCGTGGTACGTTTTCATTTTTTGCTGAATCATCAGGGAAGCCCGCACCGCTCGCTGCTGGTGATCTTCCTGCGGGTTCAGCGGCGTGTTGAACAAAGCCATCACGGCATCACCCATGAACTTGTCGGTGACCCCTTGATAATAGGTTATTGCCTGCACCGCTTCCGTGAAGTAGCCGTTGATCACCTCGATCAGCCGTTCCGGATCAACCAGCTCACTAAAGGTACTGAAACCGCGGATATCCGCAAAAAGCACGCTCAGGGTACGTCGCTGCGGCCTTTGGGCCGCATCCAGGTCGCGCACCTGATCCACCAACGCCGGCGGCAGGTAGCGGCGCACGCTTTCCATTCGCTTCTTCTCAGAAACGTCATCCAGCACCATAGCCACACCACCGGCGAGCGTCTCTCTGTCCACATCCAACAGCGGTGAGAAGGTCAGATTCAAGGTGGTCATTCCCGAGCGTTTTCCAACCGAGAGGTCCAGCTCGGTATTTTGAGTGTCGCCGTTAGCTCTCACCTCTCTAACCATTTCGCCCACCGACAATCCCATGCCGGAAAGCGCCGTTTGATATGTCTGCTGTAGGGCCGTATCAGCTGAAGCACCCAGTATCCGCTCAGCCGCCTGGTTGTAGAGGGCGATACGGTCCTCTTCATCGATGGTGATGACCCCGCTGGCAATTGAGGCGAAAACATTATCCATCAAATCTTTCATCTCCGTGATTTCCATCAAATGATTGCGGATCTCACGGAATAAACGGGCATTCTCGATAGCCACCGCCGCTTGATTGGCGAAGTTAGCCAGCAGATTCTTATCGGCATCGCCAAAAATACCGGCAGTGACCCTGTTGTCGGCGTAGATCACACCGGTGATCGTCTCTCGAATCTTCAGCGGTACGCACATGATTGAGCGCAGGTTGTAGCTGATAATACTCTCTTGAGCCGCAAATCGGGGGTCCGACTGGGCATTCATCGTCACCACCGATTCACCACTCTCGGCCACATTTTTCACGATGGAGCGGCTGATCTCAAAGGAGGCTGACTTCTCAATGGTCTCCCTGTCCATGTTCCGAGCCAGCCGGACCTCCGGACGGCCTGTCTTTTCGTCGATCAGCAGCAAGATGGCCCGTTCTGCTTTGGTCAGATTGATGATGGCATCCATCACAAAGCTGAGCACCTCATTCAACTCCAGAGACGAATTGACGATGGCCCCGATCTCTTGCAGTGCCAACAGCTGCGCATGCTCCTTCTCTTTTGCCTGAACGTTGCGCTCCAGATCTTCGAGGGTACGCCGTACATAGATCAGCAAGCGGGCTAATTCATCCCCAATCTTCGCAGTGGCTTGCTGGGCCATCTCGGCTCGGGTAGCGATGATAGTTTGCTGCTGGCGATTTACGGTCCCACCCAACTTGTCTATGAGTCCACGCAGTTCCGTCAAACTGCTTTCAATCAAGGTAATTGATGTCTCTTCCAACAGAGGTCCCTCACTGTGATAAACACGCGTATTTCAGGGATTTAGGCCGACAGGTTCAGTTCCCTTGCCATTAGTTCGTCTAGTATGCTCTAGAAACGGTTGTAACTGAATTCATTATACCAGAGCCGAAAAGCTGGCGACAGTGCGTTCACTCAACATGCTGGCGCAGCAGAGGGGTGATGAACGGACAGGATACCGAAGCGCCGGTGATTTTCCGCGTGCCGGCAGCAACGATAGACCGCTCTGTGGGGAGTGTAAGTCAGACCAATCGCAGCCGCCTGGCGGGCGGGCGCCTATCTGCCGGGCTGTTGTTTCTGCAGCCGCTGCAGCCGCTGCGAGATCGCTTGCCGCAGCAGAATCGGGCGCAGCATCTGCCACAGCTTCAGCGGCTCATCGCCTGAAGGCGCGGGGTGCTCCCGGCTGAAACGGTGCAGCACAAACTGCCGCGTCAAGGTTCTGATAGGCTGCTTACCTTCGGGCACCGCGGCAGCCATCAAATCCGCGCGCTCGTACGGCGTCTGCGCCGAAGTGAAGAAGATACCCAGCCACCTAGCCCAAACACCCATGCGATTGTAGCTTCGCTCAACATCCAGCTCCACCCGTTTATTCCACTCATTGGCCGCCAGGATGGCCACAAGGGCCAGGAATAGAACTGCGACACCGAAAACCAACTGCCACACAGACACGCGATTCAACAGCCTGGTCATGAACGATTCTTCCACACCGGCATCCGTTTCCGGAGGCAGTTCGACATCCTCATCCAGGTTGCCCAGCCCATCGGGCAGCATATCTTCACGCAGCCTGTCGGCCAGTGAGGGCCTGTTTGAGGCAAAGGCATCACCGGCGTTGCCTGATGTCTCTGGCCTGGAAACGATGGGGAGGGAGGCTGTCGGCTCGAACTGAATCCAGCCGTAATTGGGGAAATAAGCCTCCACCCAAGTGTGGGCGTTGCTGGCCCGCACCCGGTATGAGATGAAGTCTTCGCTGTACTCCCCTTGTGCGTAACCACTGGCGACACGCGCGGGGATCCCTTGGGAGCGCAGCATCATCGCCATCGCGGAGGCGTAGTAGTTACAGTACCCTTCCTGGCTGTTGAACAGGACGTAATGGACCGGATCGACACCGTCGGGAGGTGCAGCGATCTGGTCATTGTAGGTGATATTTTGGCGAAGATAATCTCGAATAGCCAGCGTCTTGTCGAATGGGTTGTCGTAAGGATCGCTGACTTCTGCCGCCAGCGCAATCGTTTCCGGGGTGATGGTATTGGGCATCTGCAGATAATGCGACAGCACCCAGTCAGGGTATAGGGTGGGCGCCTCTCGCAAGCTTTGAGCGTCCACCGTTGAGACGCGCGAGGTCACCATATACCGCGCTCCCTGCTGCAGAATAAACCGTGACCGGATAGAAGAGATCAGCATATCTCCATCCTGGTCTGATCGTGACTCTACAAACACTTGTTTGCTGGAGCCAACCAGATCTGGGGCACCGTAGATAAAGCTGGAGTTAGGCAGATAGGTAGTCACTGTCTGTGTGATCAGTTGGCGCGCCGATGTTTCAGGGGTATTCAACAGCCCATCATCTGGGAAATGAAGGATGCTTTCGGTTTCATCTACCTCCCAGCGGCCGTTTTCATAGGTGTCGTAGGCTATCGCCTGCCAGTAGACGTAGGGCAGCCGGAAAGGCACATCCACATCCATGATCAGCTGGCTGCCGATAGTGCGAGGCCCGCCCAAGACCAGCGTATCCTGATATGGATCCGCCGTGGCCGCGCCATAAGTGCGCAGCGCCGAGAAGAGCCGTGTCCAAGTATCCTGAAAATCTCGCCACGGGCCTCTGGTGCCGCTCAAGGCGTCACTGACTGCCGAGCTGGCGGCCATCGTCGGCATCGCCCAAGCCAGTACCAGCCCCATCAAGCCGGCAAGAAAGCCTGCCCGCAGGAAGGTGAACCAAATGGTCCTCTCATAGCGAATCGATGCCCCTCGCCACACTTTTTCCTGTGCTACCAGATTGGTGCGGGCCACGAAGAGGAAAGACAGCAAGATGAAAAACGCCATGTAGAGCGTCAGAGGCTTGGGACCCGTGTAGTAGTAGACCACACTCAGCAGCACCACCCCCATGGGCACTACAGCCCGCCAGACACGAGGTTTGCGGAAGGTGTACCATGATGCGGTGTATCCCAACAGCCAGTAGACCGCGGAAGTCTGAATGACGAAGATTAACCCGTCCCGACTGGTACCGCCGCCGAATGCTTTCTCAAGCCAGGCGGACTGCCGCACGACGATATCGATTACCCGATCCCGCCAGGGCATCCCTGCCGGAAGCGTGGTCCCAACCAGAAAAAAGAGAAAGAAGAGCCCGTAGACAAAGGAGAAAAAGTGCGCGGATCTGGATGAGAATCGGCTCTTGGCCAGCAGCAGTCCAGCCAGAATTGCCACACTGCCAATGGCCGAAACAATGTTAAGCCCGCTGATGAGATCGGCCTGGGAAATGGCCATGCCTGATATCAGCAGCATGCTCCACAACAACGCTAATGTCGACCAACCTTCTTCTAATCTTAGACGTACTCGCATAGTGGGAATCGCCTTTCTTCAACTGAAAACATCCTGGAGATGCTTTATCCTAGACAGCCTGGTACAGCCTGTTCAATCGCCGAGTCGTGCGGAGCGCTTGATCGGCTGCCGCAAGTTCAGACAAAGACATTATAATGGGATGTCACCGATTTGTCACCAATTTGATCAGCCGGCAGTCAAGGTTCTGGCTAGCCATCACCCGAATCTTTCAACTTCCGCACCAAGCCACCCAACACGATCAGCCCAAGGGCTGCCAATGCAATAGGCAGCCAATCGACCGTTGCCGCCGGCTGAACCTCGATTATGAATGCGTTCTCCCCCGAACCTTCAAGGCCAACCACCGCGACCTTCACCTGGTATGAGCCGGGCTCATCCACAGTCAGGTCTGTCTCATACAGCAGCTTGTTCACCGATTGGCCTGTGGTCGCCGCGGCTGACGCCAGGGGGCTGTCACCCCCCGCTTCCCAAATCTGCACCTGAATATCGGCGTCCAGGACAGGTTTGGTCTCTCCCTGGTCCGATAGGGCAACACCCACGGTCACGTGCAGCGGGCTGCCCGCCTTTGCCTCTGCCGGAGACACCCAGACAGTAAGCAGATAGGGACCAGCAGGCGCGTCGGACAGCATGATCTCACCGCTGCCGTGGGCTGCGGCTGAAGAAGAGAGCACCGCCAAACCCAAACAGAGAGCGAGCAAGGACAACCAGCGCAGCTGTCGTTTCATGTGAGTGCCCATCGCTCCTGCGTTCAGAAGTTAACCCTCGCCTTTACCAGCGGCATTCGACCGGTTGACAGACAGTGCGTAGATCAACCCCAGCAGCGAGCTGAAAATGAACCATTGGACCGCGTATCCCAGATGAGGGCCGTCGGATAAATCTATTTCTCGTTCATGGTGAAAAGGGAAATTCTCATCACCGCCCGGTGTGGGTGATTGGATAATGAATACCGGCAGCAGCTCATACGGCATCTGCGCTTGAATCGCCTCGATGTCTATCCGGTACCATTCTCTCTTGAAAGCAGCCCCCTCGCTTCCATTGGCGTCCGAATCATTCGCGCGTGACGAAGTTTGTGTGTTGGCAATATAGCCGTCCACACTGACCAAACCGGGCAAGTCGAATCTTGACCGTCCATCCGCCATCCGCTCTGACTCTGGAATCCAACCGCGATCAACCAGGATGGCAATATCCTGCCCCTCGACCACCAACGGCGTCACCAAATGCACCCCTGTCTGCCCGGACCAGTTCTGCAGCAGCAGGACGATGGTGTTATCAAAATCGTATTCGCCGGTCACAGTCACATTGCGGTCTTTAAGAAACCCTTGAGAAGCCGACAGCGCTTCTCGATTCAGCTGCAGAGGGGGTGCCTCCAGCGCCAGGCGGAGCTCGTCATTTTGCTGCCGGCGCTGCTCCAGCCGGTCAAGCTGCCAGATGCCCAGCCTGGCCAAGAGTGCCATCCCCAACAGCACAATCAGGGTGGTCAGCAACCGCCGCCGGCTGAACAATGTTTTCAGCAGTTGTAACATATGCATCATCTGTCCTTGCCATAGAGCGGCGGCGTATCAGCAGGGGCTTTCTCATCTCCCCAGCGGCTCTCCATCTGGTTCCTACCGGTCTAGCTTAACTAAATTTGCGGGCTGCCGGATCTCAGCCTGGCGGGTCATTTCTCCAGGGAAGGCAACGCCAACACCTTCTCACTCCCCGAAGGAGATTCCGGCACATTCGGCCTGTTCTGGTCCTCACCCAACAGTTGGCCAGCCAGGATCAATGCCGCCACGATATACATCATACTGCCCGGAACCCACATGATCACCCCGCCCAGCTTCTGGTCCTCCAACACCGAGAATCCCAGGTAGCTGGCAGAATAAGCGTAGATCGGCTGACCGGCGAAAGCAAAGGCAACGCCCGCGATCATGTTCGGCGGAATTACCGAAAGCGTAAAGATGATCCGCCCTACGCCACCCAACTGCTTGTGAATACGCGGGCCAGCGCCTATGACATGCCACCAGAAAAGCATGCCGACTGTAAAGAAGGAGAGGTGCTCCAGATCGTGAACAAAGCTGCTTCTCAAGGCCGCATTGTACGCGCTGGGATCGTGCCAGCCAATCACCGCAATCACCCACAACATCCAGGTTACGCCCGGGGAGGTTGCCGATTTGATCCGGTTTCGCAGAGGAGAGGAACCGCTGATTAATGCCGATATCCCCCGCCCCACTTTCTTGCGCAAAGAGCGAGGAAGCCCCCACAAAATAAAGGGGAGCGGATTGGTGATCAACAGCAGCGGCGGGGCGATCATGATCAGCAGCAAGTGCTGTATCATATGCATGAAGAACAGCTGGGCACCCAGGACATCGATAGGAGACATCAGCGCCAGGCCGATGAAGAACAGCCCCAGCAAATACAGCGTGGGCCGCCAGCGGCTTGACTGCGCCAATTTCTTCTGTTGATCCTTCAGTTTCCCGTTGCGGTCAGCTCTGGCTTGAATCTGCTTGCGCAGCCGCCACCACCCCGTTGTGTAAAGCCCCCCAGCTGTTGCCAGGAGAAACAGCACATCCCACCGCCAATCCCAAGACAATAAAATCGCTTTAAGGACTGGGTCCATATTCTTTTAGTCCTGGGGGTATGAGAACAACACCAATCATTCTCATACCCCCAAACTCAGGTCAGCCAACTTTTCCAATTAGGTACAGCGCCGGGTAGAAGAATACCCAGACAATATCGACGTAATGCCAGTAAATAGCTGTGGCTTCAATTCCCCAATGCTTCTCAGCTGAGAAATGGCCGCGGCGGCCGTTGTTCCAGACGATCAAGATCAACACGATACCACTGAACACGTGTATGGCATGAAGGCCGGTCATCGCGAAGAATACGCCGCCAAGGACACCGTCGGTCGGTTTGAGATGGCCAAACCACTCAACCCCGAAGAGCTCCAACTTCAGGCCAAAGATGTTCCACTCCAGGACCACGACACCGATGAAGAACAGCAGCCCCAAGAACGCCGTCATCAACAGCCCGCTCAGGAAAGTCTTTCGATCGTCGTGAGCGATGGCGGATTCCGCCCGGTTCATGAAGAAACTGCTCAACAGCAGGACCGTGGTGGTGATCAACCCCACCACCTGACTCAACTCAGGGCGGGCATTTCCCCACAAGACGAACCTGGCAGAAAGCAGGGCGCCAAACATGAATATTTCCGAGAAACAGAACAGCCACAAGGCCATCCGGTTGTTTCTGAGCTGTGCTGAATAGGGCAGCTCATGCCCATTATGGGCCTCTTGATGATCATGAGCGTTAGTCACAGCACTCATTAATGACTCTCCTCACGCCACAAGCGGGCAATATGCATAAAATTCTGGACGATAACGCCCGCCTTGATCAAAGCAATGATTAGCAGAAATACCGGCGAACCATTTAAGCCAACGCTGACCCAATATTCAAGTGCCGTCAAGACAGCTAGGACCACGAGGGTCACGATTCCCAGGCGATATGCTGCAGCTTTTTTGTCACTCACTTCAACAATTACTCCTTATTGGAGGCTGGAGATCCCCAGAATACGGCAGATCCCGCAGCAATGCACTCCAATCTTTTCTACTCACCTGAACTCGATGGGTCCATGCGAATATAAACAGATCCGGCCAAACCATAATCATATGGCTCGCCCACGACCTCAAAAGGCACGTCGTAGTTAAACTCAGGGGGGGGAGATGAAATCTGCCACTCCGGCGACCGCGAGTTCCAGGGATTATTTCCCGCCAGCGGCTGGCTGCGAGCGCTGCTGATCAAATTATAAGCCATGATCAACACCGACCAGCCGATAATCAAACCGGCGACAGTTATCACCACATGGGTGGTGTCATATCCCAGAGAGGGGTCATAGTCGGCGACACGCCGGCGCATACCCAACAACCCAATCTGCATCTGGCCCAGGCTCATCAACCAGAACCCAGGGGTCATTAACCAGAAATGCAGCTTGCCTAACGACTCCTTGTACATTCGTCCGCTGAATTTCGGATACCAATAATACAAGGCGGCAAAGAAGGGGAAGACGAAACCGCCAAACATGGTGGCATGGAAATGGCCCACGACCCAATAGCTGTCATGCAGATGCATATCGGTGGGGATATTACCCAGGATGGGGCCGGTGACACCGCCGATTAGGAAGACAGAGATAGCCCCGAGCACGAAAAGCATCGGCGTTTCAAATGAGAGCTTGCCCTCCCACATGGTAGCCACCCAACTAAAGAACTTGACCCCGGTCGGCACCGCCACAAACATGGTCGCGTACATGAAGAAGACACGCAAAGTGTTGTCAACTCCGGCAACGAACATATGATGGGCCCAGACCAGGAAACCGACCAAGGCGATGCCCAGGCTGGACAAGGCGATCCAGCGATAGCCGAAGAGCGGCTTGCGCGAGAATACCGGCAGCAGTTCGCTGATCACACCCAGACCCGGCAGAACAAACACGTAGACAACCGGATGGGAATAGAACCAGAATAGATGCTGGTAAAGGACCGGATCGCCGCCAGTTGCCGGGTCAAAGAAGTTAAGCCCGATGACCCTCTGGGTCACCACCATCAGCAGCGCCATGCCAACTGTCTGGGTGGCTGTGGCTTGAATCAAAGCCGCGGCAACTGCCGCCCAAACAAAGATGGGCATCTTGAACAGGGACATCCCCTTCGCCCGCATCGTAGCCACGGTAATCAGCAGGTTGATGGAACCGGCGATTGAGGAAAAGCCATTGACAAAGAAGCCCAGTACAAAGAGCTGCACGCCCAACGGCGCGATCAGGCTCAGCGGCGGGTAAGCTACCCAACCAGTGTCCCATCCGCCGATAGCCATGCCTGTCAAAATCAGGACAGCCGCGGGCACACTCACCCAGTAGCTGAAAGCGTTTAGGCGGGGGAAAGCCATGTCAGAGGCGCCGATCATCAGCGGCACCAGATAGTTGACCATGGCACCAACCCCCAGCAGGATAGAGGCAATCATGACGATGCCGTGGCCGCTGAAGAGGGTGTTGTACTGCTCGTAGGTTAGGAACTGCATCCCCGGCAGAGACAGCTCGATTCGGAAGGTGATGGCGAAGATACCGCCAACCAAAAGCACCAAGACCGAGGTGACCGCATACTGAATGCCGATCACTTTGTGGTTGTAATCCACATGCAGGTAGCGAGCCCACTCAGGTTTTCCCGGCTGAGGGCCGTGGCGCAGCGGCGTTTCCTTCCCTAGCGCCCATTTGCTCCAATCGGTTAGAACGCCGGCGCCGGCGAGAAAGCCAATGACGCTGGTCAGGGCGCCAAAAACA
Source organism: Chloroflexota bacterium (assembly GCA_024640485.1). Lineage (GTDB taxonomy): Bacteria > Chloroflexota > Anaerolineae > Promineifilales > Promineifilaceae > JAHEEY01. Next base: position 14,736 of record JAHEEY010000004.1, read on the forward strand.
GCCCCGGGTTCCGGATTCGACTCCAGCCCCATCCCTAACCGTATCAGCGTCACGAAGCCAAAACCCAGGGCAGCGCCAATCGCCTGCCCAATAAGGCCTCGAATCAATCCTGAAGTTGCGATAATCCGTAATGTTCCCATGCACACCCTCCCTAATCTGGAGTGTATTTGAATGAGTTAACGATCAGTGAACACAGTCACTGTCTACTCTTGCAGCGTTTTGATGTACGCGATAAGGTCTTCAATAATGTCTACGGTCAGGTTCTCTTCCGCCAAGATCTCAGCCTCTTTTGCCGCGAATTGAGCTTCATAGATCGGAGGCATTACATTGGGGAAACCTGCCACGATCTGGTCGGCTGGATGCAGGATAGAGTTGCGAATGTAGGCGTCATCCGCCGTGATCGTGGTACCATCTTCAAGTGCTTCCTGGCGACCGTATAGGCCCAGCCAAGTGGGGCCAGCGCCGGCACTGCCGTCAACCGTGTGACAGCCGGAGCAAGCGAATCCACCCTGGGTGCTGTACCAGAGCGCGCCGCGCTCTTCTGTGCTCAGTTCAGACATGGCCGGCAGGCTGTTTTCTTTCACCCAAGCATCAAAATCGCTTTGGCTCACCACCCGCACCTTGGCCAACATATCGGTATGGCTGAGGCCGCAGATCTCGGCACAGCGCAGCATATAATCGCCGATGTCGGTCGGTGTGATTCTCAGCTCGGTATCGCGGCCAGGCACCAGATCCTGCTTGACTCTGAATTCCGGCACCCAGAAAGAGTGGAGTACGTCATTCGCCCGCATCTTGAGTAAGATGGGCTGATTGACTGGCAGCACTAAATCGCCAGAGACCAGATTGTCAGATTCAGGATATTCAAAGCTCCAGGACCACTGTTGGCCGGTCACTCTAACCACCATCTCCCCTTCTCTTTCACTGGTTAACGCTTTCAGTGTGGTAGCGCCCCACACGCCCAATGCCACGACCAATACCAGCGGCACAACGGTCCAGAGAATCTCGACAGTGGTGTTGCCGTGAATATGGGCCGCATCTTCAGTATCGCCTGGCTTGCGCTTGAATACCACCACGGCATAAAGCATGAATACCATGATGAGCGCAAACCAAAAGGCGATAAGCCCAAAGTAGACGCCAAACATCTGGTCAATGGTGGTCGCTTCCGTACTGGCTCCAACCGGCAATTTGTAGAGAGCCGTCAAACCAAAATAAGTGACAATAGCACCAACGACGACCAAAGCAGAGACAGCATATATATGCTTTCGATTACTCATATCCTATCCTTCATTTTCAAAATTGATGCTAGATTGTAGCAAAGTCGGAACCAACTACTTTGCTACTCTACATCCCCCTAATTAGGTTCTAATAATCGTGTGGAAATATTGGATGGGATGCGTAATCCAAATCACAGGGATCTGCTAGCCTGGCAGATTCAGATAGACTACAAGCCCAATTCCAAGGCCGACAACCAACATGCCGGATAGAATGACCCATATGGCATCCCAAGGGATGGGATCGTTGTCTGTCGCTTCAAACCGATTCAGGGCTTGAGGGCGCATACGCAGGAACAGCACCACCAGCGCAATCAGGATGCTGCCGCCCACAATCGGCATTGCCGAACTGGCTATTTCGCCGGCATCGTTCAAATATTCACCAGCCGGCACAAAGGTACTGTTGATCAGCATGGCGGACATCAACACCAACAGCAAGATAAGCAGGGAAGTAGACAAAACCGACCAGCGGGGCATCTTGTGCTCAGGCACCTCCCCGGCAGTCCGGTTGTTGCGCAGCTTGATAGTTCTTTCCTTATCCAACTCTTCCAAAGCCGCGCTTTGAGACCGGTAGTCATCGCTTTCGGTCACTGAGCTCACCTGCTTGGAAAGCTGCGTATATGCGAAGGCCAACGCAGCACCAGCGCCCACCACGACAGCGACCACAATGCCGCCCAAAACCCCTGCGGCTTGCAGCCCAGTCAGGGAAATAGAATCAGCACCAGCCACAGTCATAGGCAGGTCAATTTCAATGATCTGGGGCTCGGGCGCGATAGGCACCTCAGGTCCGCCTACGCGCTGGGTCACCAATGACCAAAGGGGCGCGGCAGCCGCCAAAAACAAGAGGATCAACAATCCTCCCCAATTTATCAATGAATTTTTGTTACTCAAGAGATTTTCTCCTGCAAGACTAGGGTGATCGGGGCTTCACTCTCTTTCGAGATTCGCCACGAAATTCTAGCACAAACTACCGATTCATCAATTTGCGGGGGTGATCACAGCTGGACGCAGAAGCCCTTCGGCTCAAAAAGCGCGGATCAACCGCTCAATTACCTATGTTTGCTGCAGGTTTTGGTGGTGGCGGCCTTCAAATGGCGGTGGTCACCGGATGCGCCCGGCGAGCGCCTTGGCCAAATCGAAATTTACCCAATACAAGCAGGCCAACGCCGATAACGGCGGCGCCAAAGAGAAGAATGCGATGATCCAAACGGCTCCGGTCTGCTGGCTGCAGGCGTGGGTACTCGAGCAGCTTCCCCCTTAATTCGGCCTGAAAAACCGCTGGCGCGACCACTGGAACCAAGACACGTTTGATGGCTTGTGCCAGGCCAAGCAAAGTGAGCAGGTCATCAAGGCCAATCGCTGCGCGTGACCGCAGCCACGCTTCCGGGTCTAGCTCGCCGGCACGCTCGCTCGCAGTCAGGGCATCGGCATGTTCTGACAGCAAATTTAACAGCGCTCTTTTTTTCATATGCAAACCCTAACTATTCGATGAGTAGAAAATGAAAAGATCGCCGATCGATCAATTTCGACCGGCCTATTCCGGAATGGCGACCAATCCCAACGCTCCCGGCCCCAAGTTTACCGCGACAGCAATGGACAAATCAGAGATGAACAGATCGGTTTGATTAAACAAATCCTCGCTCATCTGCCGCAGCTTCTGAGCGTGGTCCGGCGCGTTCGCGTGAAGAATGGCTATTCTCGCTGGCCGATCTCCAACTTGCTGGTGAACCATCTCCACGATTTTGGCTAATGCTTTTTGACGGGTTCGCACCCGGCCAGCCTCCGCAAAAACACCATCCTCCAGCCTCAGAATCGGTTTGAGATTCAACAGTGAAGCCATGACCGACTTCAAAGAGCTAACCCGCCCCCCTCTAACCGCGTACTCCAAGCTGTCAATCGTCAAAATCACCACCATCTCATCCCGCATCTTCTCCAGCTTGGTCATGATTCCTTCAATGCCGGCACCCGCCTGAATCATCCTAGCCGCTTCGATGGCCATATAACCTTGCACCGCCGAGCCCGCTTTGGAGTTAAAGACGTGAAAAGTCCCTTGGCCTTCAAGTTCCTTGGCAGCCTGAATAGCAGAGGCATAAGTGCCGCTCAGCTTCTCGCTTACAACGATGGTCAAGATCTCGTTATCGCCTTCAGCGATGATTTGTTTGTAGCGTTCCACGAACTGATAGGGTGTCGGCTGGGATGTCTTGGGGAAATTGGAGTTGTCAACCTTCTGGGTCAATTCATAGAAGGAAGCATGATCAATGGTCACCCCGGAGAGATATTCTGTTGTTCCAAACATAATATTGATGGGGAGAGTAGCGATATTATATTGCTTGGCTAATTCTGCGGGGATGTCGCCAGCCTCATCTATTAGGATACGCATGGGTCTTCGTCGACTCCTTAGTTGATAGAAATTTATCAATAAGGTCACCAACCTGCGCTAGATATTTCACGGCTGTGGGCAACTTATATCGCTGATCCACGGAGCGCATCCGAGGATGCTCACATCGATGGTTGAATCAGCAGCCTATCAATTCTCTGACGTTTTGAAGAAGCCCAAACGCTTGGCTGGCGACTTTTCAGTTTTCGTGCTCAGCTCTTCTCGTAAAGCCAGCAAAGTGCGATGATAAAGAGATTTGATGGCCCCTTCACTGCGGCCCATGATCTCGCCAATCTCCGCATTTGATAGTCGCTCCACGAATTTCAAAATGAGCAGTTCCTGGCGGTCCGCCGGCAGCCGGCGGATGGCGGCCAACAAGACATCCTTGTCTTGCATGAACTGTGTCGCCAGTTCGGGACTCTCATCTTGAACGCGCCATTGAGCAATATCATCAATCGAGATTATCCGGCGCCGGCTGCGATCCCTATGCCAATTTGCCACCAGATTGTGGGCAATCCGGTAAAGCCAGGCAGAAAACGGGATCCCGCGATCATCATAGCTGCCGATATGGCTCATTGCCCGGAAGAACACCCGGGCAGTCAGATCTTCCGCATCCGCCACATTGCCTGTTCGGTAATAGACGTAATTGTAGATCTTGCCTACGTAGCATTCGTACAGCTGACCAAACGCATCTTTATCCGATTTCGCTCGCTCGATTAGAGCTGATTCGTCCACACCAGTCGTCAATACTCTTCTTCCTAAGGCCACTGGCGTGTCGTTTCACCATAAGAAACACGCCAGTCTGATATTGGTTGCGCTCAGCAGTATAGCACAAGGCGTATGAAGGGAGAATGATAGTAGGAAAAGGCTCATCTCTCTGTGCTTGACTGCGCACTATCAGTAAGCTATTCTCCGCCACCATGAGTGAGTATAGAAACAGAGGGGTTTCCCTCCAGAAGACCGAAGGTGTCGATGGCATCAGCTGTACAGGCGCACTGCTGATTCTGATGCTGATCTTGTTTGTCATGAGCACACTTATCGGCGGATCAAAAGAATCTGATGAGACGGCCGTTTCTGCGGTAAACGGCGGTTCGTCCGCCGAGATTGCCAACCCGGCGTTATCAGCGACAACCCCCACCTACACGGCCACAGCTATCAATACGGACACCCCGGCACCAACGGCCACGGAGACCGCCACCAATACACCGACGTTGACCCCAACCGCGTCAGCCACTTCAACCGAGACGCCGACCGCTACCAACGAACCAATGGTCGTCCCAATACCGGAAAACACGGCGACGCTGCCGCCAACCGCCACCCTGCCGCCGACCCCAACGGCGACGCCGATCCCGTTACCTACCCCGAATGGCACGTACAGCTGGACGCTGAAGGTGCCGATTCTCATGTATCATTACATCAGCACGCCGCCAGAAGACGCGGATGAATACCGGACCGCGCTTTCGGTCGCCCCAGAGAACTTCCGGGAGCACATGACCTACCTGGCAGAAAACGGGTTCAACACCATCGACCTGTACGACCTTTCATTGGCCATCACAGATCAGCGCGAACTGCCTCCAAAGCCGGTTATCATCACCATTGACGACGGCTACCGAGACAATTACCAGAATGCTTTCCCTGTCTTGCAGGAATTGGGCCTTACCGCTACCATCTTCTTGGTTACTGAATTCATCGATCAAGGAAATCCTGCCTACATGGATTGGCCCATGATCGAAGAGATGGCGTCCGCTGGCATCAGCTTTGAACCACACAGCAAGACACATCCAGACCTGAGCGGCCAAGGCCGTGATTACATCATCTACCAGGTCCTCGGTTCACAGGAGACTATTGCCGCTCATGTTGGCTATTCACCTCGCTACTTCGCTTATCCTTCAGGGCGGTACGACGATGATGTTATCCAGGTGCTGCAAGGACTCAACTTCTGGGGCGCCGTCACCACCATGGGCGGCAAATGGCACGGGTTCACCGATCGCTTCGAATGGACCCGCCTCCGAGTGCGCAACAACACTTACCTGGCCGAGTTCATTGATCTGGTAGATCCGGGTGATTCCCAAAATGGCAAGAAGATCGAGGATCAATAGTCAAAGACAGCCGGCTGTAGTGTAGAGGTCGCAATGGACAAGGCAACAGACGATCGCATCAGGCTGTTCTTTACCCTCAGCCATAGAGCCCGGCAGCTGCTGATGGGGCTGCTGGCTGCTGTCTTCCTCGGTACCGTAGGCCAGGCAGTTGTCCGGGTAGCTCAGCCGGTATCGCAAGCAACTGGAATCGTCGTCACGCTTTCTGAGAACAAGATCAGCAACCGCAGCGCCCAGCAGATCCTGACGCTGCAGGAAAATCAGACGACACACACGATACGGCTGCGCAACAACGGACGCATCTGGAAAGCGCTGCAGACAAGAGCGGATCTGATTGGCCTGGGGGTTGTAATCGAGGAACAAGGTGGGGTGGCTGGTAAGATGATTCCCGCCGACGGCAGTTCCGCAGTCGTCCAGGAAGCACAGTTTCCGCCGCTGGTTATGCTGCTGATCGGGCTGGTCCCGCTGCTGCTGTTATTGTTTCACATCCAGCCTCAGCTGCTGGGTCGTCAGACCGATCCTTCGCCTGGGGCGACGGTACCCACGACCCCGCCCAACTGAGCGATACCCTGAAATTCTATCCTCAAGCCGCCGTATGTGCTGCTTCCAAGGAAAGCCCGTTCACCGACGTTAGCCTACTCGGAAGTAGCACAAGGAGCGCAATATCCTATGAACTTAGAAGGCAAGACGGCCGTGATTACCGGGGGCGCCATTCGTATCGGCCGGGCGCTGACCTTAGCCCTGGCCAATGAAGGGTGCCAGATCTTCATCCACTACGGCCGGTCCGCCGATCCGGCTCAGGAAACCAGGGAAGAGGCAAGGGCTTTGGGCGTGGAAGCGGAGATTCACCAGGCAGATCTGGCCAATGATCAAGAAGTCAAAGGGATTATTCCCGCGGCAGCCAAACGGTTCGGCCATGTGGATATTCTGATCAACAACGCGGCCATCTTTCCAGAAACAGACAGCTTCAGAGATACCGACACCGCCCTGTGGAACAAGCTGTTCAACATCAATCTGCGGGCGCCTTTTTCGCTGAGCCAGGCGTTTGCCCGCCAACTGCCGAATTCGACTCAAGGGAAAATCATCAACATCCTTGATGCCCGCGGACGCCGGACGGGACAGGACCATTTTGCCTACCGGCTGGCAAAAGGAGGATTGTGGCAGATGACGGAGATGTTGGCTTTGGAACTGGCCCCCGATGTCACGGTAAACGGCGTGGCCCTGGGCGCCATCCTTCCCCCACCGGGTGCTGCTCAAACCTATCTGGACCAAATGGCGCAGACCAGGGTGCCCCTAAAACGAGCCGGCTCCCCGGAACTAGTGGCAGAGAATGTGCGCCATCTCCTCAGGCAGGATTTTCTCACCGGCGTTATCATTCCCATCGACGGCGGCCAGTTCCTCTAGCCGTTAGTCCCGATGCGGCTGGGCAATATCCAGCCCAGACCACCACAACAGATATCCAGCCCTGGAGAGGGGTTCTTCCGCACTATCCCGATACCCCGGCTTCCAAGCAGGATCGGTCGGCAGTCCACATGGGCAGAGTCAGGGTCCGCTTGGTATTGGCGCCGTGATTACCTTAAAATAGGCCCCAAGCTCCGAGCATATGTCTGGCGGTCCGAAAACAAGAGGTACCCTTAATGACAGCACAATTGGGCAGATCATTGATACGATGGTTCATAGAGCGGCTGCGGGACGTGTTGATGTGGCCGGCGAACCTGCTGCGGGATTTCCCAGTCCGCCTTAAGCGGCTGGGCCATACCTTGTGGCGAGCCGCAGCCGGCAGCACGAATTTCCTGACAAAGTCCCGTGGTAAGGTTACCCGCCCGGAAGAGAAAGAAAGCTCTCGCCAAGGAGATCTATTCAGCTGGCTGCACCAACTGCTGGCACAAAGCTTCGATCTCATTGGCGGCCCGGAAATCCTCCAATTTCTTACGCATCTAATCACCAATACGACGCCGCTGACAGACGATGAAATCGCCATGATCAGCTCCATCCTGGGGCCCGACAAGATGCGCTACAAAGAAATTCGGGTTGCCGAGGGCGGGCTGCTGGAATCTATCTTCCGGCGCAACGGCAGCCTGGCATTCTCCACCTGGCGTACGGTTCATTTCCCCAAGCACGATGGTGGCCGCCGGCATCCCCACACCCGCAGCAATCTGCCCATTGTGGTCCACGAACTCACCCATGTGTACCAGTACCACCAGGTTGGCAGCCGATATTTAGGGGAAGCGATCTACCAGCTGATCAAGACCAAACGGAACTGCTACGATTACGGCTTTATCAAAGGGCTTGAGAGCGCTGCCGCTGCCGGCAAGAAGTTCAGCGACTTCAACCGGGAACAGCAGGCCCAAATAGTCCAGGATTATTTCACCCTGCTGCAAAAAGAGGCGGACGTCACGGCGTACGAACCTTTCATCCGCCAACTGCGAGACGGCGCGATATAGGAAAGCTCATGCCGAAATGCCTGATCATCAGCAATCCAAACGCCGGCAGCGGTGCCGGCAAGCGAGCCATCGGCAAGATCGAACCCGCCCTGAAAGCACTTCACCTCGACTTCGATATCCGCATCACTGAACGGCCTGGCCATGCGGCAGAACTGGCCAGGGAAGCGGCGCAGGGCGGTTATGATGTGATTGTCGCCGCCGGCGGGGACGGCACCAGCAATGAGGTTCTCAACGGGATCATGGAAGCCCGCCTGCAGGGGCATCGGTCAGCGGCCATGGGCATCTTATGTGCGGGCCGCGGCAATGATTTCGCCGACGCCGTGGGCATCCCTTCCGACCTGACTGAAGCTTGCCGGCTGTTGGCCGCGAATCAGCGGCGGCGCATCGATATCGGCCGAGTCACCGGCGGCAGCGTTCCCCAAGGGCGCTATTTCGGCAACTGCGTGGGCATCGGTTTCGACGCTGTCGGCACCATTGAGGCGGCCAAACTGCCCCGGCTGGGCGGTTTCTTCAGCTTCCTCATCGCCGTTCTAAAGACGATCCTGCTCTATCATCAAGGGCCGCTGGCCACCATCGAATATGACAGCCAGGCACTGACTCAATCTTCATTGATGATCTCCATCATGAACGGCCGCCGTCTGGGAGGCGGGTTCCTGATGGCCCCACAGGCGGAAATCGATGACGGGTTATTCGACCTTTGCATCGCCCGGCAGGTCAGCCGCACCCGCATCTTGAGATTGATCCCTCATTTCCTACGGGGCACGCAGGCGAGTCAACCCTCGATCTTTACAGGCAGAGCCTCTCGAATCAAGGTGACTGCTGTCGAAGGGGTGCTGCCCGCCCAGACTGACGGGGAGATTATCAGCATCAGCGGTGACCAACTTGAGATCGAACTGCTTCCCCGCCAATTGGAAATGATCTGCCCGTCGCCAGGAAGGCTGCATTGACCTTAACCAGCCGCCTTGTTACCGCCGCCCTCAGCGGCATCAGCCATCTCCTGTTCCGTATTGACAACAAGGAAATGGACCGCGTGCCCGCCAACGGGCCGTTGATCATCGTCTCCAACCATGTCCACATCCCGGAAATCCCCACCCTGTACACCCAACTGTACCCCCGGCCGGTAACCGGCCTGGTCCTAGCCGACCGCTGGCAGAGCCGCTGGATGCGATGGGTGCTGGAGGCGACCGGTGCCATCCCCTTGCGCCGGGGAGAAGCGGATATCGCCGCGCTGCGCAAAGGATTGGCCCGGCTGAATGAAGGCTACCTGGTGGTGATCATGCCGGAAGGCACGCGCAGCGGCGACGGCCGGCTGCAGCCAGCCCAGCCCGGGGCCGTCCTGTTGGCACTGCGAAGCGGCGCCCCTATCCTGCCGGTGGTCCATTACGGCAGCGAAGATTACAAGAGCAACTTGTCCCGGCTGCGCCGGACCGATTTTCACCTGGCCGTGGGCAAGCCGTTCCGGCTGGACAGCAATGGACTGCGGGTGACCAGCCAGGTCCGCCAGCAGATGATCGATGAAATCATGTACCAGATGGCGGCGCAGCTTCCGGAGCACTACCGCGGCGCTTACGCCGACCTCGATGCCGCTACAGACACATATCTCAACTTCGCCAGATAGCGGAGACCCAGCCGCCCTCTTTCGCCGCACAGACCCTCTATGCCCAACAGAAACGCCGGCTGATGAACCACCAGCCGGCGCCTATTTATTTCCGCGCATTCGTTTAGCGGAAGGGGAGTTTCCAGCTGCCTTCACCGCCGACCCGAATGTCCCGCTTTGAGAAGCGCCACCAGGCCAGTGCCGCGAAAATCGCGGAAACAGCCAGCAGGCCCAGGAACCAGCTCGTCTGCAAGCCATTGATGGCATCGCCGCCCTGGAAATAGGCGTAGGGGAGCAGATCGGCAACGGTACCCAGGTTCTCATTCATGGCGGCCATCGAGCTCAGGAAGTAGCTGGCGACCATGACCAGTCCGGCGACCATCGCGGCGAGCCTGCCGGCCGGCAAGATCATGCTCAACAGAAAAGCCATCGCGCCGTAGACCAACGCTTGAGCCAGAACCGGCAGGAACGGCAGGGCCATTTCGGCCCAGCTGACATCCAGCCCAGAGCCCCCCAGCAAGATGGAGAACCCCAGCCAGCCGATAACGAGAATCGCCAACGCCGCTCCGCAAAAAGCCAGGAAACGTCCGAAGAGTAGGGCGGTACGGCTGACCGGGTGTGCCAGAATCAGGTCCAGCCGGCCGCTCTCTTCATCGCCGGCGATGAGCCCGCTGCCGGCAATCAAGGCGAATATACCGATGATGATAGGCAGCAGCGAGAAACCATACATGCTGAGATACCCTTCGGCAGTGGCCATGGAAGCTGCGTCTCCGCCAAAGAAAGCCATGAACTCCGGTGGGTAGTTGTTGATCATTTCAATGAACTGCTCTTGCTGATCCAGGAAGACACCGTAGAACGGAATCAAAATCAAGCCAAGAGCCGCAATGCCAATACCCCAACCCAGGATTTGCCCTCGCAGTTTAGCAAATGTGTAGCGCATGATAGTAAACATTTCAGATCGCCTCCGTTTCATGATCACGTTAGATTTCGTAGTAGGTCAAGAATATCTCTTCCAGTGAGGGCTGTGATGTCTCCAAGTCGTTGACTGGATATGCTGACAACGCTTTAATCAACGAGTCCATCTTCCCTTCTATCCTCAGGGTCATTTCCGTGCCGTTATTGGTGGAAAGCACCTCAATTCCAGGCA
>JAHEEY010000251.1 GCA_024640485.1 Chloroflexota bacterium
GACTGCGGCCGAGAAACCTGCCTCACTCAGCAGATCGACAGAGGCCAGGTTCAATCCGCGGACATTAAATAATGTAGCAAATCCGGCCGGAAAAGTGAAGCGTTTGCCAGGGATCGCCGGAAACTGCCTCGAACGGAAATGCTTGCAGCCCTCTGTGTTGGGATGCTGAATCTGTCGATCGATTTTGAAAAGTGAACAGGCTATGCTACGTTAGCAGCTGTCAATTATCCCCAGAATGGAGGCTTTAAGATGCCGAACGCTGATCTGATCTCACCATACAATTATGACTCATTCCTGGCCGATGAGGTAATCTCCCTGCTGGACGCCTATGCCAGTCCGCCGTTGGGCCAAACGGCGCCGGATTTCCCGCTGTACGCCTTGACCGGGGGTGAAACCATGCTCAGTCAGATATGGTCCAGTCACAGTTATACCGTGGTTGAGTTCGGCAGTTTCACCTGACCATATTGTGGGATGGCGGCGCCATCCATGAATCACATGGCCGAGAAATATGCCGGGCAGGATGTGGGCTCGGTGTTCATCTACACCCATGAAGCCCACCCCGGCGAACATTACCCCCACTTAACTTCCATGGAACAGAAGCATCAGCATGCCGCCGCCCTTCGAGAGTTGATCGGCGATGCCCGCCCCATTTATCTTGACGCCCTCGATGGCGCCTGTCATCGGGCTTACGGCTGCATGCCCAACATGACCTGGATCTTCGCCCGATCCGGGATTCCGGTCTACAAGTCGGAATGGACCGATCACCGCAGCGTCGCCAATGCCCTCGATTACTTCCTCGATGTCAAGCAGCGCCGCCGAAATCGCCACAAACTGGCCCCCTTCAAAGTAGAGCGTCTGGACTACCGCGATTCCGACAGGGAGCGCTTCTTCGAAGGATTGGCCCGGAGCGGCCCCAAAGCCGTGCGCGAATTTGAGGAATCGGGGTTTTAGCCGTGGCAGCACCTCAAGATCCAGTCAGCCTGGCACAGTGGCGGCAGACCGTTGCCGACATGTACCGGACTGTCCGGCAGCACAGTCCCAAGGAACCTCAACGGGCCTGCCTTGCTTTTCGGTCAGCGCGTGATGTGTTGTTCCGCACCCATCCTCAGTCTCCTTTGGATGAAGGGCAAAGAGCCGCATTCTCAAGCCTTGACTACTACCCCCATGAGAGCTGCTGGCGGGTTGCTGCCAGCGTCGAGGCAAGGGTGAGCCGAGAGACTCGCCATATCTCGCTTGCAGACGACGGCGAGTTCGCCATCACCAGAATCGCGGCGCTGACGTTCACCCTGTGTGGACGCCCTTCCAGGCTAAGCCTCTACTGGGTAGAAGGATATGGCGGCGGACTGTTCCTGCCGTTTGCTGACGGCAGCAATGGACCGGAGACCTATGGCGGCGGACGCTACTTGTGGGATGCTATCAAGGGTGCCGATCTAGGGTTTGTGGGTGATAAAATCGTGCTGGATTTCAACTATGCCTACAACCCATCATGCGCCTACAATCCGCGCTGGGTGTGCCCCCTCTCGCCCGAGGAGAACCGGTTGGCGTTTGCCGTTGAGGCCGGCGAGCGATCGTTTTTGCCAGCTGCCGCAGCCGGCTGAACAGCGGGTCATGGCTTTAGGAAGATGACCGCGCTGGTATTGCCTAGGATCGCATCCCTCACTATAATGAAATGAGGGGCAATCTCGCGGCGCATGCTTCCCCCACACTTCTATGGCGACAGATCAGGGACCGAAATACCTGAGCAGAAGCATCCCAGTTGAATGAGACAGCCGATCATGCTGCGCGTTTTTCACCGATCAAGATCGAAAGAGGCAGAACGTGGTACCGATATATCGAACCGATGGCGAGTGGGTTGCCGTTTTCCAGAACGGGCATCTTTTCAATGTAGATAGAGAGTGGCTAGGCTTCGTCGTTGGCCGAGACGTATATGATACCAGCGGGCTGTATCTGGGCTATCTGAGCAACGATAAGCGGCTGTTGCGCTCGCGCTCTCAGCCTGAGGAGCGGGCTCGGAAACAGCCGCCGCCTCATCCGGGAAGGCCCACCATGCCAGGCAATATGCCATTGGCGCCCATGTTTCCGGCGCTTCCCTATGGGCTGATCGACTTGTTTGAAGAGCTGTCTGAAAAGTTGTCCTTTGTGTCAGAGACACGTGCCGATATGGAGTAGCCGTCCCCCCTTATACCAACACCCAACTTGAGAGATCGAAGCCTATGACCATGAATGGGAAGACCGCGGAAGAATCACGCATCATTTTGACCCAGTTGATGGGGCCGGCAGACGCCAACTTCCATGGCAATGTCCATGGCGGCCTAATCATGAAGCTGTGTGATGAAGCCGGCGGTATGGCCGCGGCCAAACACGCCAGACGCCTTGCCGTTACCGTTACCGTCGATTCCATGACCTTCCATTCGCCAGTTCACATTGGCGATCTGGTCACAGTGACGGCAGAGGTCAGCTGGGTCGGGCGCACATCCTTGGAAACCAGAGTGGTGGTCACCACTGAGGAAGTGATTTCCGGCAGAGTTACCCACTCCAACACCGCTTATTTTGTTTACGTTGCCTTGGATGACAAAGGCGCGCCTACGCAGATCACCCCCCTGATCTGTGATACCGAAGAGAGCCAGGCTCGCTTTGAACGGGCAGCTCAGCGGCAGCGCGCCCGCCTGGAGCAGCGCAGGCAGGAAGTATTATGAGCAAAGCCCGGTCGCAGCTGCTAGAAATTCTGTTGGAGTCGCCAGCTCACAAAGTTTCCAAAATGCCGGAAGTGGATTACGGTTTGGCGGAGGTGGAGCCATTTCCATTCCTGGCCATTATCGGCCAAGATGAGATGAAGCTGGCCCTGATTCTTTCGTTGATCAACCCCCAGGTTGGCGGCGTTCTGCTTATCGGCCCCCGCGGCACCGCCAAAACCACCGCGGTGCGTTCGCTGATTGATCTGCTTCCCAACGTCCGCCGCAGCCTGTGCGTCAACGGCTGCACCGAAGAAATGATGGAAGCGGAAGGGATGGATGGCATCTGTGAGGAGTGCGCCAAAAAAGTCGCCTATGGCCAGGCTTTGTCAGTGGAAGATCGTGTCCGGATCTTCGAGCTGCCGCTCAATGCCCGCCTTGAAGATGTGGTCGGCGGCATCAATGAGCGGATTGCCCTGGAACAGCAGCGCGTCCGTCTGGAACGGGGAATCCTCGGATTGGCCGACAAGCATGTGCTTTATATTGACGAGGTCAATTTGCTGGCAGACGTGATCACCGATGCTATCCTGGATGCGGTGGCCCAGGGGCACTACACCGTCCGCCGCGGCCCGCTGAAGATGCGCTACCGTTCACGATTCCTGCTGATAGGTTCCATGAATCCGGAAGAGGGACGGCTGAGGCCCCAGCTGATGGATCGCTTCGGCTTGAGAGCGTGGGTCCGGGGGCTGGAAGCGCCGGAAGATCGGTACCGTGCCTACCAGCAGGCGTTCGCCTACAGCCGGGATCCAGCCCATTTTGCCTCCATGTATGCTTCCAGCATATTGGAGTTGGCCGCGGAGATTCAAAGCGCGCAGCAGCTGCTGCCAACGGTGGAGGTTGGTGAGCAGGCTACGGCACTTGGATTGAAACTGGTTCAAAGCATGAAGATTGAGTCCAATCGGGCAGAGATAACGCTGTTTGAAGCGGCCAGAGCGCACGCTGCGGCTGATGAGAGGGTGCTGGTGCTGCCGGAAGATATCAAGGCGGTGGCGCTGCTGTCACTGCGCCTGCGGCAAAGCCCATCCCTGACCAAATTCTTCGAAGAACAGCATCGAGAAGACGAGAAGATGCAGGGAGTCTTCGACACCTTTTTCAAGGATGAGACGTGACCAGCAGCCAGCCAGGCGAAAGAGGATCAGCCCTATTTCTGAACGCCAGCCTGACCGTGATTCTCATTGGATATCTGGTGGTATGGCTGCCTGGCCCAGCCGTGGGCTTGCAGTTTATAGGGGTTGAATTAGGGGAGTGGATCAAGTTCTTGGGGGTAGGGGCTAGTCGGAATCTTCTTTATCTGCCGCCGATCACCCTGTCGCTGATGATCCTTGTCAACACGGCTGCCTGGCCCAACCGGCGTTGGCAGAGTTGGGCCGCTCGGGGTCTTGCGGTCATGGTCAGCCTGCTGGCCTTTCCTTCCATAGAAGCCATCCGGTTTGAGCCCAGCAGTGAATGGCTAACCAGACTGCTGCTGATTGGCCTGCAGTTAGTCGTACTTGTTATTGCGGCGATTGCTGCCGGGAAAGGGCCGTCGCGGACGCGCGCTATCCTGCGATGGTCAACACTGCTGTTGGTCGGAGTTGTAGGTGCCTTGCTGCCCAGCTGGGGCTATTTTAGCGTGCGCCCGTTGGTCGCTGAGGCTGTTGGCCTACCCATAGGCGTCGGCTTGGGGGTGTGGATGAACGGGGTAGGGCATCTGCTCACAGCTGCGGTGAGCTTCGCCAATCTTCGAGCCTTGTGGTCAGAAAACAAACAATGAGCGAAGGTTCCAGAAACCTCCGCTCATTGTTTGTGTACGAAATGTCCACAAATACGAGGATCCTTCTTTTCGTAAAGCGGAAACACAGCTGCCCCGCTCGCCAATAGGATTTCCTCGAAGCAGCTTTTAGCCTTTCATGTGGCTTTCAATGTACTTGATCGCTTCGCCTACAGTCTGAATGCTCTGGGCGTCTTCATCGCTGATGTCACCGATTTCGGCTTCGAACTCTTTCTCCAGTTCCATGATCAGGTCAACCAGATCCAATGAATCCGCTTCCAGGTCCTTTTGGAAGCTCAGTTCATCGCTGATTTCAGCGGCATCGGCATCGAGTACTTCCTCGACGACCTTGTACACACGGGCTTTAATATCACTCATTTCAATGCTCCTTGATTTGAACAAAAGTTCTTGATTTCAAATTAGAGGGTTATTTTAAGAACTTGGACATAGTTGTCAAACATTGTGATAACCATATTGGAAAACACTAATGTGTCTGGGAAGTTACGGGGATTGGATCGGAATCCCCCAAATCTCGATTTCGCATCCATGCGGCAAGACCCGACATGAAGTAGAAGGCAAAAGCCAGGTCTACCAGAAAGAAACTGTGGTCCACCAGGCCATGCAGCAGCATGTGCACCAGGCCCCCTGCCAACCCAACTCCGATGGGCATCCAATACACCCCGCCTTGACTCAACTGGCGCCAAAGAGACTTCCCTAGGCTGCCGATCATCCAGCCGCCAGCTGCCAACCCCAGCAGCCCAAGTCGAGAGCCGAAATCCAGCAAGATATTGTGGGGATGGCTCAGGTCCGGCTCTTGCCAGGCGGCATCCAATATGTACCGCCCTCGATAAGCATAAAGGAAGTTGTCCAGGCCAACCCCAAACCACGGATGGTCGGTGATCATGTTCACCGTTGCTTTCCAAAGGTTAACCCGAAATACCCCGGTAGCCCCCCGCAGACTAAGCCGTTCACCGATTTGCGGCACGAATTGCAGCCCCACGATGCCGGCGACACCAACCGTGGCGAAACCGATCAGCCACGGCCAGGTTCGTCTGCCTGCCGCTCGCTGCCAACGCCAGAAAATGAACATAGCTGACCCAGGTATGCCAAGAAACAGCGCCCCTTTGCTGAAACTCAGCAGGGCGGCCGCCAGAACCGGCACGATCAGCAAGCCGTACAACCAGCGGCGGCGGCCATGGGCAGGCTGCCCCAGGAGGGCGACGGCCGCCAGCAGCGGGAAGACGCGGCCGAGATATAACCCGACGTTGTTCGGTGAGCCAAAGAAAGAGCGAAGGCGCATCAGACCGCCTTCAGCAGTGATCAAGCTTTCCCGATCGAACCCATACTGCCACAATCCATAGCCGGCAACCAGAAGCCCGCCCAGGACAAAGGCATCAATCACTATCCACATCTCCCGCTCGTTCAGGGAACTGGCTCGCAGCAGCAGGTAGAAAAGCGCTGGCTCCAGGATCACCACCCGCCACTCGTTGGTAGCCACATCAAGGCGGTCTGTGAAGAAAAGCGAGAGCGTCGCTATCAAGGTGAATGCCAACACGGCATAGTCGATCATGCGCCAATTCGAGAGGTGAGACAGGAAGCCGGTGAACAGCGGCGGCCCGCCGGCAGCCGTTCCCGCCTGCATCCGCTGCTTCACCCGGTCCAGCAAGCCCTTGATTCGGGCCAGCATGAAGGCGGCCAGGGTGATCAGGGTGAAAATCTCTACCGGTGAAAATCGGTAGCTGATGATTGGCTTGGGGCGTACATACAGCGGAATGGTAAATGCGATCAGGGCGATTCCCCAGGCGGGCCGGAAGTAGATCAACAGGAAAAGAGCGAGCAGCGCAACTGTGAATATGAAAAAGGTCGGCGTTACGTAGAAGATCGATGCCATCAGCGCTGTTAAGGCCAGTTGGCCGCTGTCGCCTAGCCGGCGGTACAAACCGGCAGCTTGCTGTCCCCAGGTCATCCACCCTGTCAGCGACACCAATGCCGCCAAGAAAGCGGTCAAGATCAGCTGCCGAAGATGGCTGAGCCCTCTGATTCCGGCAGCCAGGGCGTTCAATGTGACGCTCCAATCGGCCCGTCGGCCAGCGTCTACTGCCAGCGCTGTCGACAGCAGCGCGGTGAGGATGAGGCCGAACAGCGCCCATTTGTAATTGGTTTCCGACGGACTGTATGCCGCGATGAACCCATTGAGCGCCCACTGATCCCAGCCTCGCGAGGCGGTGATCTCTAGGGTGTGCGGACCTGGGGCGAGGTTTTTGGCCACCCATTCACTGCTGATGAAATCTTGAGCCGGGTCAGCTGAGGTCAATATCAGCATACTGCCGTTTTCATCTTTGGGAAGGGCGTTGGCCGGTTGGCCATCAACGGAGATATAGAGGCGGGCACGGAAATCGGCCCGGCGGACGCGCAGCCCCACATCGGTTCCCCAAAATCTGAAAGTGACCGCGTCGCCCGACTCACTGATGTCGGCGCCGTACTCTGGGGAGAAGCGCCAATT
>JAHEEY010000252.1 GCA_024640485.1 Chloroflexota bacterium
AACGAGGGGCCCGATGAGCCGTTTGGCGGCGGGGTTCCCGGAGATGACTTCGACACTGCCGACCGGGCGACCACCGGCCAGGTGATGAAATTCGTGGTCGGCCCGCTGCTAGGGGCTGACCCGTCTACCCCAGCCGATCAGCTGACCCTGCCGACCATCGCGCCCCTGCCGGCGCCAGACAATACTCGGGACGTCACCCTCAACGAAGAGATGTCCAAAACGGTCTTCATCAAGGATGTCAATGGGGTCATCTCCCTGGATTGTGACAGCACCGAGCCGTTCGGACCCACGGCAGCGCTGCTGGGCGCCGGCAGCGCTCCTGAAACAGGGCTGCTGTGGATGGACGACATCACCGAAAACCCGGTAGTCAACACCGTGGAAGAGTGGTCGATCTACAACCACACTGTCGACGCCCATCCCATCCATGTCCACCTGGTGCAGTTCCAGATCATCGGCCGGCAGTTGATGAATGCCGACGGCACCCCCGCTGAAGGCACCAGCATCGCCGGCAGCAACCTGCCTCTTCCCGGCGAAGGTGGCTTCAAAGACACGGTCATCTGCTACCCCGGCGAGATCACCCGCATCCGGGCCCGCTTCGACAAGGTGGGCCGCTATGTGTGGCACTGCCACATCGTGGAGCATGAAGACAACGAGATGATGCGCCCCTATGATGTGGTGGCGCCGCCGGCGCCGTAGCCGTCCTGCCCAACTGGGTTGAGTCGATAGAAGCCAGGCCTGCAGAGGGCCTGGCTTTTTTTCTGCCGGCAGATCGCGTCCGCCGCTGTCAAAAGCCCGCTGTCGGGTATAATCTGCCCACGACCTCACTTACCACGGGAGAGAAAATGAGCAAGCTGAAAAAGAAGATCAAGGCGGCAAAGAAGAAAGTAAAGAAGGCTCGCCGCAAGTTGGCCAAGGCGCAGACCAGGCTGGCCCGGCTGGAGACAAGAGCCAATCTGCCGCCTTACGCCGAGTTGAAGCAGGAGATGAAGGGGCAGTGGGACGCCTTGAAAGGGTTTGCCGCCAACGGTCAGCAGCCGGACGAGCAGCTGCTGACCGCTTTTTACAGGAACGCCCAGCTGATCACCCAGTACAGGGGCAAAGGGGACGACCATTACGCCGAGTTCCTGGCCCGGATCGTGTCACTGGAGCAGGTGACCGGCAGCGGCGATTGGGAGAAGTACCCCGAAGCGGTGGCGGCGGTCGGCAGCCGGGTCAAAGGGTGCCACGACATCTATAAGAAGTAGGCGGCCCGGCGCGAACCCATTTCAGTAATTTCGTATAGCACGATTTAACCCAGCCGATCAGCGGCCTGGCGCTGCCGGCTGCCGGCAGCCATCCCGATCCCGCTGGCCAACCCCCGAATTCACCCAAAACTCACTCATCGCTGCTATTGACAACAGGAAACCAGGTATACTAAAATAGTTTTCTAGTATACTTTTGCGGGCCGATCTGTTTTTTCGGAGGAGGAAATAAATGGATCTACTCACGGTCGGCGATCTTTACGACAACTGCACCCGTTTCTACGGCGGGCACACCGCCCTCAAGTACCAGGGAAAATCTTACAGCTACCAGCAGCTGCGCGACCGGGCCCGCTGCCTGGCCAACGCCTTTCACGATATGGGGATGCGCAAGGGGGAGCGGGCCGCCTTCTTGATGGCCAACTGCCCGGAATACATCTTCACTGAGTACGCCCTGGCCAAGCTGGGGGTAGTACGGGTGCCCCTGGCGGTGCTGCTGGGCTCCCAGGACCACATCTACATGATGAACCATTCCGAGGCCACCACGCTGATCTACCATCAGAAGCTGGCCGACCGGGTGGAAGCGATGATCCCCCATTTAGAGACAGTCACCCGCTATATCTGCGTCGGCGATGATGCCGATCTGGTGGATGAAGACCATTACCATCTGCAGACGCTGATGGGCTGCGGGCAGCCGGATTTCCCGGCAGTGACCGTCACCCCTGCCGACCTGTGCGGCCTCTACTACACCGGCGGCACCACCGGGCGCCCCAAAGGGGTGATGCTCTCCCACCGCGCCTGGGTCAACGCGGTGATGCTGGAGATGCTGGAATTGAGCCTGGGGCGGGATGAGGTATTCGCCTACATGACCCCGCTGACCCATGCCGGCGGGGTGCTGCTGCTGCCGGTGCTCCTCCGCCGGGGGGTGGCCCTGATTATGGACCATTTCAGCCCCCGGGAGTTCCTGGAGCAGACCCAGCTGGAAAAGGTGACCGCCTCCCTCTTCGTGCCCACCATGATCTACGTGCTGCTGGACTACCCCCAGCTGGGCGATTACGACACCAGCAGCCTGAGCTGCATCCTCTACGGCGCCGCCCCTATCGCCCCGGAACGGCTGAAGCAGGCCATCGACCATTTCGGCCCCATCTTCTCCCAATTTTACGGCCAGACCGAGGCGCCGATGATCCTGGCCTCGCTGCCCAAAGAGGAGCATCTGGTGGGCGACCTGGAGCGGGAGAAGCAGCTGTACGCCGCCTGCGGCCGGCCCACCATGAGCACTCAGATCAAGCTGGTTGACGCCCAGGGGCAGGAAGTGGCTCAGGGTGAGGTGGGCGAGATCGTCGCTCGCTGCAGCTTCATGATGGACGGCTATTTCAAAGACCCCCAAAAGAGCGCTGAGACCATCCGCGACGGCTGGCTCTACACCGGCGACATGGCCCGGCAGGACGAAGAGGGGCTGCTCTACATCGTCGATCGGGCCAAGGATATGATTATCAGCGGCGGCTTCAATGTTTATCCCCGCGAAGTGGAAGACGCCCTGTTCGAGCACAGCGCCGTCAAAGGGGCGGCGGTCATCGGCGTACCCCATGAGAAGTGGGGCGAAGCGGTCAAGGCGATTGTGGTGCTCCATGAAGGGGCCCAGGCGACGGAGGAGGAGCTCATCGAATTCGTCAAAAGCCGCAAAGGGAGTCTGGCGGCCCCCAAGTCGGTGGAGTTCTGGGAATCGATCCCGGTGACCAACCTGGGGAAGCTGGACAAGAAGAAGATCCGCGAACCTTATTGGAATGCCCAGCGGCGGCAGGTGTGACCGCTGGGGCTGGCTGATTCGTCTGAGGTGACAGGAGGCTGAAAGATGATCTTGAGTCGAGCGGAGTTAATCGAGGCGTATACTGGAAAAGGATGGTGGGGGACGGAGACGATCCTGGATCTGTTTCTGAAGAACTGGGCGGCCACCCCTGACGCCCTGGCGGTGGTCGATCCCCCCAACCGGGCCGGTTTTACCAGCGGCGAGCCCCTGCGGCTCACTTATTCGGATTTGAAGACGGCAGCCGGACGGCTGGCGGCGGCGTTCGCCGCCGACGGGCTGGTCAAAGATGACATCATCATGGTGCAGCTGCCCAATGTGGCCGAGCTGGCGGTGGTCTATCTGGCTGCTGTCCATCTGGGGATCATCGTCAGCCCGCTGCCGGTGCAGTACCGCACCCACGAGCTGAAGCAGGTGATGGGGCTGGCCCAGCCGAAAGGGTTGGTGACCACCAACAATTTCGCCGGCTTCGACTACCTGCCCATGGCGGCGAAGCTGGCCGCTGACCTGCCCAGCCTGACGCTGCTGTACGGCGTGGGCGAAAATCTGCCCGAGGGCGTCCGCAGCCTGGGCGACATCCTGGCCGACGGCTCCCTGGCGCCCCCGCCGCGGGCTGCCGTGGACGCCAACGACATCTTCACCATCTGCTGGACCTCCGGCACCGAAGCGGACCCCAAGGGAGTGCCCCGGAGCCACAATCATTGGATCTGGATCGCCTACGCCTCGGTGGACGGCTGCGAGTTCGAACCGGGCCACATCCTGCTCAACCCGTTCCCCATGATCAATATGGCCGGCATCGGGGGCATGTTCGTCCCCTGGCTGATCACCGGCGGCAAACTGGTGATGCACCAGCCCTTCGACCTGCAGGTCTATCTGGGCCAGATGATGATGGAGAAGGTCAACTACACCGTGGCCCCGCCGGCGCTGCTCAACATGCTGTTGATGCGTCCCGAGGTGTTGGCCAAGGTCGACTTCAGCGCCATCAAGAATATCGGCTCCGGCTCGGCGCCGCTCTCGCCCTGGATGGTCAGCAAGTGGCAGAATGAGTACCACATCCCGGTGATCAACATCTTCGGCTCCAACGAAGGGGCCTCCTTCACCAGCGGTATGCAGGAGTTCCCCGACCCCGAGATGCGGGCCCAACTGTTCCCCCGCTTCGGCGTCCCCGGCTTTGAGTGGAGCTCCCGGGTCGCCGGGCAGATGCAGACCAAACTGGTCGGCGGCGACGGCGAAACCATCACCGAAGCTGGCGTCCCCGGAGAAATGGCCATCAAGGGGCCGGGCATCTTCCCCGGCTACTACCACCGTCCTGACCTGACCGAAAAAGCGTTCGACGCCGACGGCTACTTCTACACCGGCGATCTGTTCCAGATCGACGGCGAGGGAGACAACCTCAACGGCTATCGCTTCGTGGGCCGGGCCAAAGACATCATCATCCGCGGCGGGGTCAACATCTCCGCCGAAGAGATCGAAGGGCTGATCCAGGGGCATCCCAAAGTGGCCGAAGTGGCCGTGGTGGGCTACCCCGATGAGCGGCTGGGGGAGAAATCCTGCGCCGTGGTGGTCCCCCGCCCGGAGATGACCCCCACCCTGGAGGAGATCGTCGATTTCCTCAATGAGAAGGATGTGGCCGTGTACAAACTGCCGGAACGGCTGGAGATCGTCGAGGCGCTGCCTCGCAACCCGGTGGGCAAAGTGCTCAAACGGGATATCCGCCAGATGGTCCGGTAGCCAAAATCGCTTGCAAGATGCCGGGTGAGGAGGGCCGTATCAACTGCGGGACCGCTGGTCGGGACAGCAGCTGGTACGGGTGTGGGCGGCGGGTGGTTTCACCCCAGACTCTGCCCGCCAAATGTCTACGCATCCGGCATTTTACCAAGAGGGCTGATGCCCGGCCTCTACTGGTCGGGCTCAGCCCATCCTCAACGGTTGTGGGTGGGTAAGGGCGTATGAACTTTCAACTGTCCGAAGATCAGCAGTTTATCAGAGACACAGTCCGCCGGCTGATGGCCCAGGAAGCGGCCCGCGACCAGCTGCATGATTGGGACGAGGCCGGCGAGTTCCCGGAGCCGCTGCTGCCCAAATTGGCCGCCATGGGGCTGTTCGCCCTCAACGTGCCTGAGGCACTCGGCGGCGCCGGCGACGACCTGCTGGCCTCGGCGCTGGCGGTGGAGCAGATCGCCGCCCTGTCGCCGCCGCTGGCCTCCCTGGCTGCCGCCCGCCTGTTCCACAGCAGCTACCTGCTCTCCCGGCTGGGCAGCCCGGAGCAGCGGGCCGCCTATTTGGGGCTGGCAGCCGAAGGGGCGATGACTATCGCCCTGGCGATGCCCGGCCCTGAAAACGGCCCGATCACTGCCGCCGCCAACGGCGCCGTCACCCTCCACGGCAGGGTGCCTTTGGTGCGCCATACCGGCCGGGCGGGGCTGTTCCTCACCCGGACCGCCGCCGCCGACGGCGCCGGCAGCTTCTTCCTGGTACCTGCCGGCAGCCCCGGGCTTTCCGTGGAACCGCAGGAAGCGGTGGGCGGCCGCGGCGCCGGGCTGGGAGCCTTGATCTTCGACGATGTCCGGCTGCCCCTCAGCGCCGTGCTGGGCGGACCCAGCTGGCTGGGGCGGGCTGCCGACATCGATGGGGAAATCACCGCATTGGCCCATTTGGCCAGCGCCGCCGTTTCCGTAGGGCTGGCCCAGGGGGCGTACCAATATGCCGCCGGCTATGCCGGCGAGCGGGCCCAGTTCGGCAAACCGATCATCCAATTTGAAGCAATCGGCCACAAGCTGGTCGATCTGGCTGTCTCCCTGGCATCGTGCCGGGGGCTGCTCTACCGCGGCTGCTGGGAGCTGCAGCAGCAGGGGGGCACCCTCACTGCCGCCATGGCGGCGCTGCAAGGGGCGGCGCTGGCCCGCCGTGCCGGGCTGGACGCGGTCCATATTTTGGGCGGCTACGGCTATATGGCCGAGTATGACGCCCAGCGCTACCTGCGGGACAGCCTGGCCGGCTTCGTTCCGCTGCCGGCGCCTCAACTGCTGAAGAGCGACATCGGCCGCCAGCTGGGGCTGTGGGACGCCCCGGATAATTGAATCGAGGAACCGTTATGAGCAAGCTGAAAGGTTCGGTAGCAATTGTAGGAATCGGCGAAGTGCCCACCGGCCGTTATCCCGACCGCCCGGCCATCGAATGCGCCATCGAGTCGTCCCGGCAGGCGATCCAGGATGCCGGCATCCCCCGGGGGGAGATCGACACGGTCATCCCCACCGCCGCCCTCTGCTGCCCGGCGTTCAACACCGACCTGGTCACCGGCCGGGTGGTCGAAGAGCTGGGGCTGCGGGTGAACAACAATATGCAGCTGTTCGCCGGCGGGGCTACCAGCGCGGCGATGCTCAAGGTGGCTGCCGGGCTGATCCTGGCCGGGGTCTCAAAGGCGATCTTGTTCGTCCACACCGATATTTTAGGCAGCGCCGTCACCGGGCAGGAAGGGATCGACCTGTTCTCCACCGCCGGCATCTCCAAGGAGTGGGAAGTGCCCTACGGGATGCATTACTCCGCCGTGGCCGGCTTGATCTCCCAGCGGTACATGTTCGAGACCGGCACCAGTGCCGAGCAGATGGCCGCGGTGTGCGTCTCCAACCGCAAATGGGCCGAGCTCAACCCCAACGCCATGTTCCGCAAGCCGCTGACCATCGAGAAGGTGCTCTCCTCCAAGATCCTCTCCTCGCCGCTGCACGCTTTTGAGTCCAACATGCTGGCCGACGGCGGTTCCGCCTTTGTGGTCACCTCGGCCGAACGGGCCCGGGATTTGACCGACAAGCCGGCCTATCTGCTGGGCGAAGGCTCGCGGGTGACCCACTTCGCCCTGTCCCAGGAGCCGGATCTGACCCGCTTCGGCTATGCTGATG
>JAHEEY010000253.1 GCA_024640485.1 Chloroflexota bacterium
GAAGTTCTGCAGAGAAAGATCCCCAGCCATGGCCTGGACCTCACCACGGCATCCGGTATCGCGCTTAGCCATTTCATCAAGGTGCTCACGTCGGTACTTGACCAGGTGGATTGCGATTTAACGGCAGACTCAATCACGTCTGCGGCGAACTGAACATCCTCCGACTCCAGAGCGTGATGAACGGCGTCACCAATGAATCCATGCTGCTGGTACCAGACAGAGGCTCGCTGGTGCAGTTTGCCGATCTGTTCAAGATCGTTCTCCTGCAGCCGAACCTGCAGCAGTTCGGCGAAAAGATGATGATAGCGATACCAGTTACGGTCGTCGTCCAGAGGGATGATAAACAGGTTCGACCGCTCGATTTGGTCCAAGATGTCGCGGCTGTCAGCACGGCCGGCGACTGCGTCACACAGAGATGCGGAAAGCCGGCCCAATATCGCGGTCTGCAGGAGGAACTCCTGAACCGCTTCCGGCTGCTGCTTCAGCACTTCTTCTACCAGGTAATCCAGTATGTGCCGGTTGCTGCCGGTAAAAGCATCAACAAAGGCAGTGGTATCATGCCGACCCCGCATAGAAACCGCCGCCAGCTGCAGGCCAACGATCCACCCTTCTGTTCGCTCCTCCAGGGCGGCGATCTCCGCGGGAAGCAGATGCAGACCCATCGATTCGTTGAGAAACACGGCCGCTTCATCAGGGGCAAACCGTAGATCGCCCTGGCGAACTTCGGTCATCATCCCCAGTCCTCGCCAACGTGACAGCGGCAGCGAAGGGTCCTGCCGGGTAGCGACAACCAAATGCATCTGCGGCGGTGCGTGCTCCAGCAGAAACTCAACTGCCTGGTGTACAGCCAGTTCGGTGAGAGTATGATAATCATCCATCACCAGAAGAAACGGATCAGCCAGCGAAGCCAACTCGTTGATCAGCGGGGTCAGCAGTGTCTCTATCGACGGCAGGTGGGACGCCTTCAACATGGCCCCCACTTTGCCGCCCACCCCGGCGTCAATTTTCTGCAGCGCGGCGACCAGATAAGATAGGAATCGGGCTGTGTCGTTGTCCTCAGTCTCCAAAGAGATCCAGGCAAGGCGGCGATTGCCCCCATTTTCCGGCCCGTCATTGGTGGCGAATTGAGACAGCCACTCCGCCAGCAGAGTTGTCTTGCCAAAACCGGCAGGCGCTGAAATAAGGGTAAGCTTGTTACCCTGCCTTATTCCATGATTGAGTTGGTCAACGAGACGCGAGCGGGGAACTGCATTGGATCGCAGCGAGGGGATATACAATTTTGTTTGCAGCAGCTCACCAGACATGCTTTCATTATAATGGATGAGAAAGGGCGATCAATAGGGAAACCTCGAGAGAACAATGCCTGCTTCCACTGCTTAACCTGGATTTCCCTGTTTGCCCGTCAATCCCGACGGCATATGGAAACAGCGGCGCCCAAGGTGCGCCACTTCATTATGTTCATGTATAATGCCATTAGGATGCGAGTCTGCGCATAGATTCGCACACCGTTACCAGGGGCAGCGCCTGCCGCTGGCGATAATGACGGGCCAAGCAATCTATCTCGTTTCAAAATAAGGAGACTATCTAATGAAAAGCCATGAAGTTGATTATGAAGTATTCGGTGATGACCTCCAGTTTGTTGAAGTTGAGCTGGATCCTCAAGAAACTGTTATCGCTGAAGCCGGTGCCATGATGTACATGGAAGACGGCATCACTTTTGAGACTAAAATGGGGGACGGCTCCAAGCCAAATGAAGGGTTCATGGGCAAACTAGGCAGTATGGCCAAGCGCGCTTTTACCGGTGAATCTCTGTTCATGACGCACTTCACCAACCAGGTGCAGGACAAAAAGCGGGTTGCTTTTGGCGCTCCCTATCCAGGCAAGATCATCGCCATTGATCTAGATGAAGCGAATGGCGAACTGCTCTGCCAGAAAGACTCCTTCCTCTGTGCGGCTCTGGGGACCGGGATCAGCATTGCCTTCAACAAGAAATTCGGCGCCGGCCTTTTCGGCGGCGAAGGGTTTATCCTGCAGAAGCTGCAGGGTGACGGCAACGTCTTCATCCATGCCGGCGGCACCATTGTTGAAAAACGGCTCAACGGCGAAAAACTAATGGTCGATACCGGCTGCATCGTCGCTTTCGAATCGACTATCAACTACGATATCCAACGCGCCGGCAATCTGAAGTCTATGGTATTCGGCGGCGAAGGGCTGTTCCTGGCCACGCTGCAAGGTACTGGTCGGGTCTGGCTGCAGTCGCTGCCGTTCTCGCGTCTAGCGGATCGGATCTTGGCCAATGCCCCATCAGCCGGCGGCAAGACAACTGGCGAGGGTTCCGTCATCAGAGGGGTCACCGATCTGCTGCAAGGTTAGCCGCAGCCCGATCTGGCGACCCGCCGCGTCCGGTTTAGCAGCGGCGCGATCTCCTGAGAAAATAGAACAGGGCATCCTAAGGGATGCCCTGTTTGTGTTCAAGTACGGCTGTCGCCACTACCAATGGATCAGGTAACTGAGGCTGCCGTTTTGCTCAGATCAGAACCGCTGTTCAAATCAACGAAGTAGCTGATACACGCTTCATCTATCAGCTGCGGAGACAGTCGCGGTTCTGCCCCTTCATATTCGCAGATAGCTACCACCGTTTTGATCACATCCCGCGGGTGAACAGACTGCATCACCCGGTTCGAATCACGATACCATT
The DNA here is from genome assembly GCA_024640485.1 of Chloroflexota bacterium. Classification (GTDB taxonomy): domain Bacteria; phylum Chloroflexota; class Anaerolineae; order Promineifilales; family Promineifilaceae; genus JAHEEY01. The sequence goes on from JAHEEY010000253.1 coordinate 2,699, forward strand.
TCTGCAGTAGATGAATGAAACTCTTGTTGTCAAACTCCACCTGATAATGGCGGCACATGGTCTGGAAGATCTGGTAGAACATGCGCTCATCCGGGCCGGTGACCGCTACCTTCATCTGGATACGCCTGAGAAATGCGCCATCGACAAGATGCCCGGGATCAAGATTGGTGGAAAAGACGATCAGCTCACGAAAAGGAACTTCCATCGTCTGACCGGAATCTAGTCGTAGAAAATCAATGCCGCTTTCCAGCGGGACTATCCAGCGGTTGAGCAGCTGTTGTGGGCTGAGCTGCTGACGGCCAAAATCATCGATGAGAAACATGCCGCCATTGGCTTTCAGCTGCAGCGGTGCTTCATAAACCTTCGCCGTTGGCTCAAACCGCAAATCGAGGGCATCCATGGTGAGTTCGCCACCAACCATGACCGAGGGCCGCTTGAACAGCCGCCATCGATTATCAACCTTGAGCTTGCTTCCCTGGCCCTCTTCAACAGCCGAATCCAGGTAGACCGACTTGTCTGCATCAGAAACCAGTTCATGAACCAACGGGTCGAATATGCGAACAAATTGTCCCCCGATGGTGATGGTATCCGGCAGCCACAGCGGGGATCCCCGCTCCGCCAACAGTTGGGCGATAGATTCAGCGATAGTCGTCTTGCCGTTGCCTGGGGGACCATATAAGAACAAGGAAGAGCCAGCATTAATCGCCGGGCCAATCCGTCGATGGAAATTCGCCGGCAAGATGAGGTTGGCCAGGGAGCGTTTCACTTCGTCTGGGGACACCTGTATGCGGCCCTTGGTCTGCAGCAAGATCGCCTTGGTGTAATCTCCCAACGATACTGGCATACGGCCAATGTATTGGCTTCGCTCCATGGCATCCCGGGCCCGCTTAGCGCCAGCATCAGTCAAGGCGTAGGAGAAGCTCAGACTGCCCAGGGAACCAGTCTTGGCAACGGTAACCAGGTATTCCTGCTTCATCTGGCTCAAGATGATGTCCACCGGCTTCGGGTGAAGCCCCATCAATTCGGAAAAGCGGGAGATGTTGACCTCCCCTTCATTAAACAAGATGCGGAAGATCGTATCGTGTATCAACGCGACAGGTATGCCCAGGTCATTCACGTTCATGACTGGAGCCAGAAGCTTGCCTAGGGCGCCCGATAGACTTGCCATACGATCATCTCCCAGGTTCTAAGGTCGCATGCCCAAATGGCGTCTGCGCCTGGAGTCCCTTTTGATCTTTCGTCCACTGTTTGTCTGGGGATGTATGACGCGCCATACATCCCTTGCTGATTGCAGCTCTACTCTTCCTCATCAACACGGGACAATCGTCCCTCACGAATCAACGCCACTGAGACCACTGTGTCTTTACCCCGGAGATCCATTACCCGCACCCCCCGGGTAGACCGTCCCTGCCGGGAAATCGTATCAGTCGCAGTGCGCAAGATAATGCCATTGGATGAAATGCAGGTGACCTCATCATTGTGCGAAACCACACGGGCGCTGACGATCTTGCCGGTTAGTTCGGGGTCCAGGACCATCGCCCGCACGCCCTGGCCGTATCGATTCTGCTGGCGATATTCATCCAGCGGCGTCCGCTTGCCCCTGCCCTTTTCCGTTATGATCAACAGATCATCTCCGGGCACCACCACATCAGCGCCGGCGACCCTGTCCCAGGTGTCCAGCCGTATCGCATTCACACCCGCAGCCGTACGTCCCATGGATCGCACATCTTCTTCACAGAAGCGAATACCCTTTCCTTGTTCGCTGACCAGGATAATGTCTTGGTCCCCGGCAGTCATCTTGACCCAACCGAGACTGTCATCTTCATCCAGGTTAATGGCAATGAGGCCGGTGGCACGTACATTCTTGAAGGCACGAACCGATACCCGCTTGATACGCCCTTTTCGGGTGATCATGGTCAGGTATTCAGCGTCGTCAAAGTCATGAACAGCCAACGCAGCGGTAATCTTTTCCTCTGGCATCAGCGGCAGCACGTTCATCAGGGAGGTCCCTTTTGAAGTGCGCCCCATTTCAGGGATCATGTACCCTTTCTCAGAATACACCTTACCCCGATCGGAGAAGAAGAGAATACTGTTCAAGGTTCCGGCGGCGAAGAGCTGATCGAGTTCATCCTCATCACGCCGTCCCATGCCGATGCGTCCGCGGCCGCCGCGAGCCTGAATTCGGTACTCAGATAACAGCGTCCGCTTGATGTAACCGCGCTGGGTAATGGAGATCAGAACATCTTCGTCCTGGATCATATCTTCGATATTCAACTCCGCGTCCAGGCCAAAGGCGATTTCCGTACGGCGTTTGTCACCATACTTGTCGATCAGCCCTTGCAGATCTGTTTTGATCAAATCCAGGATTTGGTGTCTATGCTCAAGCAGGCCTGTCAGATAATCGACGCGGTCGCTGATTTCCTTATACTCTTCTTCAATCTTGACTCGTTCCAGGGCAGCCAGACGGCGCAGCTGCATATTCAAGATCGCAGTGGCTTGGGGCTCTGTCAAACCGAAGCGTTCCATCAATTGAACTGAAGCGGCCTCGGCATCAGGCGAGCGGCGGATTGTTTCGATCACTTCGTCCAGATGATCCAAGGCAATCAACAGCCCTTCCAGGATATGCTGACGCTTGAGGGCCTTGTCCAGATCGAACTGCGTCCGTCTGGTGATCACATCAATACGGTGATCGATATGGATCTGCAGTGCCCGCTTGAGTGAAAGCAAGTGAGGCTGCTTGTCCACCAACGCCAGCATCTGCACCCCGAAGGTTGTCTGCAATGCCGTATGCTTATACAGCTGATTGAGCACCTTCATCGGCTGCGTGCCCCGCTTCAATTCCACGATAATGGAAATTCCCCGCCGATCTGAAGCGTCACGCAGATCAGATATCTCCGTGATGACGCCCTTGTTTACCAGCTCGGCGATGCGCTGAATAAGCATCGACTTATTCACTTGAAACGGGATTTCGGTAATATTGATCCGCTGGCGATCAGGTCGGCCGGGGATCTCTTCAACCGTCGCCACAGCTCGAATCACAACCCGACCACGGCCGGTAGCGAAGGCGTTCCGAATCCCTTCACTGCCGACAATAATGCCGCCTGTGGGGAAATCCGGCCCCTTCACGAACTGCATCAGTTCATCCAGGGTGACATTTTCAATATCATCCTGGCGATCGATCAGATGAATGATCGCCTGGCAAATCTCAGTCAGGTTGTGCGGCGGGATATTGGTTGCCATACCAACCGCGATACCCGACGACCCATTCAGCAGCAGATTAGGGAGCCGGGCCGGCAAAAGATCGGGCTCATTGAGGCTGTCATCGAAGTTGGGAGTGAAATCAACCGTCTCTTTGTCGATATCTTCCAGCAGTTCGTTGGAGATGGTTCCCATTCGCACTTCGGTATAACGCATGGCTGCTGCGCTGTCGCCATCGATGCTGCCGAAGTTGCCTTGACCATCCACCAGCATATAACGCATGGAGAAATCCTGCGCCATACGGACCATCGCGTCATAAACAGAAGAATCCCCATGGGGATGATATTTACCGAGCACTTCACCGACGATACGTGCGCTCTTACGGTGCGGGCCGTTGGAACGAATGCCCATATCGTGCATAGCATAGAGTATGCGCCGATGCACAGGCTTGAGACCGTCACGTGCGTCAGGTAAAGCACGCGACACGATTACGCTCATGGCGTAATCAAGATACGAATTTCGCATCTCCCGATTAATGTCAATGGTGCTTACAGTACCGATTTCCAACTGAAACCTCCGAAATGAAAGGCTGGATTTATCCAACCCGACAAAGCATAAAAAAACGAAAACGCCACCAAAATACAGGGTGGCTTTCATTTGAGAAAACAGGATTTTAACCCCTGAAATTATACCTCAACCATGGTCAAATAACGAGATACGCGCCACCGCCTGGAGCCAGAGCGCCTTTATCCGGCACACTTGACATAGCGAAGACAAACCCCAATAATTAAGCCCTTGCTTAATGCAACTCTAAATCTTTAGCAGCGTGGCAACGGCAGCAATTATGCCCACCCCATCGCCACCCTCTAAAACAAGCGGATCTCTGGCAAAATTGGATCCCAATAGGGCATTTGTCCCATGCACCCCCTCTCAGACTAGGGAAGTGGATGGGGTTTGTCACCCATACTTTGTGACATTTGTCACTACTGACCACCCAGCAAGACTCTATACTTAA
>JAHEEY010000005.1 GCA_024640485.1 Chloroflexota bacterium
TTAACATACAAGTACCCAAGAGGTAAGGCGCCCCCAAAATAGCCGATCAACCCTGCGACAAGAAAATACAAAATGATTAGCATGTTTCCCTCAAATCATGTTAAACCAGCCACTGCTTGGAGAACGAGATGACTGTGGTTTGTAATGCATTGTTTAAAACACAAATCGAACCGATTAGTTACTCCACCTTTAGCGCCACTGAGGCCACCAGACCGTTGATAATTGTGTACGCAGCGGCGGTTGGTTTGGATGTTTCTCGTAACGAAATAATAACATAGACAGCTTCTGGATAGTATGCCTTCTCGATATCAGTTTCCGAAGGAGATGCCGGCCCTTGCGGGTGAGAATGGTAGATAGCCAGCAGCGATTCCCCCTGCGCCTCAAAATCCAGCATCGCATTCAGCTGCTGTGTCGGCTCCATCTCATAGGCAGTCGGGCTTCGCAGAATGTTGTCGATGGGATAGACAGCGTTCACGGTTTGCCCGCCGCCTGCCAGCAGACCGCACGCTTCCAGGGGGTACCATTGACGTACATGGGCAAGCATTTCCTGGTAATCAGAAGGGCGCATTATCAGCTGTTTGGGCGGAGTTCTCACTCCTGGACCTTAGTCATGGTTGGTGGGTCATTCCCGGAAATCGCGGCAAACCGGCATGCCGGCTGTGGGCGTCAACTATTATCGTACAGACAAAATGCCGACCTAATCCTCTCTACCTATTTTAGCCAAGGAGGATTAAAGCGGCATCTGAAAAAAACAGATCCCTCTGTTTAGAGAGGGATCTGTTAGCAACTATCAAAAATAAGATAATCGGCGTAGCCGGAGATAAAAAACTGTAGACGAGTTGTTTGCTCTCCTTGAAACAGCCAATGGGAATCCGGAACTTCATAAGGTCTTTCCGGGGATTCCCGGCTGTTGCCAATTGTTAGTCCAGGGCGTCGTAGCCAGGGCCTTCGGAGAAGAAATCGTAGTGCGGCGTGATATCTTCTGTCAGGTCTAGTACCTCGCCGCCAGCCAATTGTGCGGCGTTGAGCAGCTTGACTGCATGGCCATCGACTTCACCTTCGAACGGTTTTCCATCAGGCAGCAGTTCTTTGGTATTTGCTATCCAAACGCCTGCGGTGGCTTCGTAGTCGAAGGGTACTTCTTCTTCCGGGAAAATGGCTTCGTACGGGCATTCCGGTACGCAAGCACCACAGTCGATGCAGGTATCGGGATCGATGTACAACCATGGCCATTCTGCTTCGGGCAAGCCAAGGACCATACATTCAACCGGGCAAACCTCAACGCAAGCTGTATCGCGTAAGCATAATCTAGTAACGATGTGAGTCATGAATAGTCTCCTTCCTGATTGTTTGGAGGGCAATTTGATATGTGAAACAAACTGGCCTCAACCTTGCTGATCATCTATCTTCGCACACCTGATCAATGACCGAATTCTAGCTACTGAAAACACCTTTGTCAATTTTTAATTTGTCCACTGGATGAGCAAAACGGCTCGAGATTTTTAAGCCGTCGCTAGACAAGATGCTTTCGATTGACCGAGGACGTCTGTGACCAAAACCGATAGGCAAGAAAGAGAAGGTTCTAGGCGAACCGGCTGGTGACTCGACCCAAGATTGAAGCTGATGGCACCATACCAAAGGAACGGCTGTCACTGCTTTCGGAGGGGTTGTCTCCTTCAAGCTGGCAGCGGCCGTCATCAGCGACGGCGATGACCCTTTTGATGATTTTTAAATTGGGGGTGAAGGGGTGGTGGGCGACGACGATATCGCCGGGATGGGGAAGGGTGCGCCGGTAGGCTTGTGGATCGACCAGCACCTCGTCTCCTGGCTGCAGCAGCGGAGACATCGAGGCTCCGGTAACGCGAAAGCGTCGCCGGAGCCTCAATAACCAAAGCAACAATTCAGTGGTGCTGTTGGCGTTTAGTTCATCTTTCATGGAGCCGTTGATTCAAGCGGGTTATTTCAACTGCGCTTGAGTGTACCGTCGTCCAGTGGCAAAAGGTCAGATTGCATCATCAGCGGCCGATGCTCTCGCCGCAGCTTGCTGAGAAAGCGTTAGCTGGCCTTGTAGTAGACCACGTCGCGGCCTTTGGTGCTCCAGAAGATCTGGTGGATTTCTTCGATGGTCGCCATCAGTTCTTCAGCATGCTCCAGGTTGACTTCGACTTTGCAGGCGGAACACAGCTTGGCGGCTTTCCAGAAAGTATCATGGAGGTTTGGATATTTTTCCAAGTGTACCGGCTTGAAGTAATCGGTCCACAGAACCAACAGCTCTGACTTAGCCTTGTGCCCTTCTTCTTCTTTGATGGCCGCGTAGCGGGACATGGTGTTGAGGTAAGATGCCCATGCTTGGGCGTCACTTCCTTGCGGCGGAGTCAGGGCAAGCATTTTCTTGGTCATGGAGAGCACAGCTTCCGCTGCAATTCGAGCTGATGACGGGTCGTAGACGCCGCAGGGACCATCACAATGCGCACTGATCTCTTCAGCGGGGAACCATTTCTTGAATGTGGCAGTTAATGTATTCATCTATTCACACCTTCCTTAAAGAGTGATAATTTGGTAAACATCGTTTCGCATATGATATGCGTCCATGTTTACAATTGCCAATGTTTCTCAGCAAATACTCCTATTCTCGGCCACGCCTGCGTCTGGCGGTAGTTGGGTGTAGTGGGGGAGGTGACCGCATCTCTAATGTTAATGCATTGCATATGTCTTGCCAATAGATTTCTTACGTCACCGCTATATAGTACGCTCATCCAAAACTGGTGAATACGGCTGTCAGCAGCCGATAAAATATGACGATAGACAGTTTGCACTGTCTGCGCGGATGTGGAGAAGTAAACATGAGCAAAATAATCGGTATTGATCTAGGAACAACAAACTCTGTAGTAGCGGTCATGGAGGGCGGTGAGCCGACCATTATTTCGACTTCTGAAGGGGGGCGGCTGACCCCGTCGATCGTGGCGTTCAATAAGAATGGTGAGCGATTGGTGGGGCAGTCTGCCAAGCGGCAGGCGACCATTAATTCAGAAAACACCCTTTCATCGGTAAAGCGGTTCATTGGTCGCCGTTTTGATGAGCCGGAAACAGGGGAAGAACGCGCCCGACTTTCCTTTAAGATTGTGGCTGGTCCTCAAGGGGATGTGCGTATTGAAGTCCCCCAGACTGGTCGCGCCTACACCCCGCAAGAGATCTCGGCGATGGTCTTAGCCAAGCTGAAGAAGGATGCTGAGGATTTCCTGGGCGAACCCGTCCAGAAGGCCGTGATCACGGTACCGGCCTACTTCAACGACAGCCAACGGCAGGCGACCAAAGACGCCGGCAAGATCGCTGGTCTGGAAGTGATGCGGATCATTAATGAGCCGACGGCAGCCGCTCTGGCTTACGGCCTGGATAAGGAGCATGACGAGACGATCCTGGTTTTTGACCTCGGCGGCGGCACCTTCGATGTGTCCATCCTGGAAGTAAGCGACGGACTGGTGGAGGTTGTGGCTACCAACGGCGATACCCATCTAGGTGGAGACGATTGGGATTCCGCCATTGTTGATTGGATCACCCAGGAATTCAAACGCGAGCAAGGGATCGATCTGAGCAAAGATCGCCAGGCATTGCAGCGCGTTCGTGAGGCGGCAGAGAAGGCAAAAATCGAGTTGTCCTCGGTGATGCAGTCGGAAATCAATCTCCCCTTCATTACCGCTGACGCCAATGGCCCTAAGCATCTGCAGATTCCTCTGAGCCGGGCGAAGTTCGAGCAGCTGACCGATGCGCTCAACCAGCGCGTGGTTAAGCCGGTGCGCCAGGCGCTGCAAGATGCCAAATTGAGCGTCAGCGACCTGGATGAAGTGGTGCTGGTGGGTGGATCTACCCGGATGCCGATGGTGCAAGCTCTGGTAAAAGAGCTGACTGGAAAAGAGCCGAACAAGAGTGTGAACCCAGATGAGGTGGTTGCTCTAGGGGCGGCGCTGCAGGCCGGGGTGCTGTCTGGTGACGTCAACGACGTGCTGCTGCTGGACGTGACCCCGTTGAGCCTGGGGCTGGAGACTTTGGGCGGGGTGATGACTACCCTGATCCCGCGAAATACGACCATCCCCACGCGCAAGTCTGAGGTGTTCAGCACCGCCGAAGATAATCAGACCGCCGTGGATGTCCATGTACTGCAGGGTGAACGGCCAATGGCCAGCGACAACACCGCCCTAGGCGTCTTCCGCCTGGAGGGGCTTCCGCCAGCACCGCGAGGCATCCCTCAAATTGAGGTGAGCTTCGATATCGATGCCAGCGGCATCCTGCACGTGACCGCGAAAGACAAGGCGACCGGTAAAAGCCAGCAGATCACCATTACCGCCAGCACCAATCTGTCGGAGAACGATGTCAATCGCATGGTAACCGAGGCTGAGAAGCATGCTGCCGAGGACCGGCGCAAGCGTGACCTGATCGAAGCGCGAAACGCTGCCGACCAACTTGTTTACCAGACTGAGAAGAGTCTGAGCAGTTTGAACGGCCAGGCGCCTGCCGACCTGAAACTGGGGATTGAAAGCCAAATCGCTGAGCTGAAAGAGGCTATCAAAGGGCCGGATGCCGCTCGGATTCAAGAGCTGACATCGGCCTTGCAGCAGTCAACCATGAAGCTAGGTGAGGCGGCCTACAGCGGCGCGGAAAATGGTTCAGGCGCGAATCCTTACCCTGAAGGTGATGAGATCGTCGAAGGGGAATTCGAAGCGGCCTAGGTTAATCATGAGTCTGGGGTTTCACCCGCACTGCTTAAGATGAGTATGCCCGTGGTTAATCCGATGCCTGCCGGCACCGGCAGAGGTTGAGCGGGCTGATGTGAACCAGATGCAAGACGATGTGGGCATCTTAAGTGGATGCAGCACATCGGATTTAAGACGGCAGATCCTGAGATGTAACAATCTCTGTGATCTGCCGTTTTGGCTTACCGCTAATGAGATGAAGGTTAAGCTGCGGCGGAAGGCTGCTGCGCGGTGGGTAGGATGAAAGTGAAGGTGCTGCCTTTCCCAACTTCGCTTTCAACCCAGATGCGACCGGAATGCATTTCCACAAAGGTCTTCACAATGGTGAGCCCCAGGCCGGTACCGCTGTGCGCACGGACCACATCATCGTTGCGGTCGGCACGATAGAAGCTGTCAAAGATATGAGGAAGGTCCTCTTGAGAAATGCCGACCCCGGTGTCCTGTACGCTGATTTGGAGCGTGCTTCCCGCTACCCCGCGGGCACTGATGTGGATAGCCCCCTGCTCGGTATAAGCAATTGAATTTCCGATAAGATTGGTCAATACCTGGGTAATACGATCCCGATCAACTTTAGCCAGGGGCAGCTCTTCTGGGGCGTCCAGGGTGAGGGACAACCCTTTTTCTTGAGCCGGGACCTCCAAGGTCTCAATCACCTGCTTAACCAAGGTGATCACCTGCGTTTCCTGCAGGTTCAATTTCACCTTACCCGATTCGACCCGCGAGACATCTAGCAGGTCATTGATAAGGGTCGTCAGCCGATCGGCGTTGCGGTGAATGACATTCAAGAAATGGGATTGCTGCGGTGTTAGCGGGCCCACCGCTTCCTGACGCAGCAGATCGGTATACCCTTTGACTGAGGTCATGGGGGTCCGCAGTTCGTGTGAGACGGTGGAAATAAACTGTGATTTGGCCAGGCTGGCTTCTACTTCTTTAGTGATGTCGCGAAGTACCGTTACTACCCCGATCGCTTCTTTGGACGTGAAGGCTGCCGACAGGCGGGCATTGATCACTTTGCCATCGGTTTCCAGGACGATTTCCCGTGGTGTTTCTGGAGTGGCACCACTCTTGATTCCCTGCTGCTGAAGTTCGCTGAGGGTGCTCAGCAGTTTCTGCCGGCTGGGTTTCTCAATATCTTCGAAAATCTCTGTCACCGGCAGGCCGATCAATGTCCGGCTGTCTCTAAGAAGAATCTGCTCAGCCGCCGGGTTGACCAAGATGATTTTCCCGCTGTAATCAGATGCAATCACGCCGTCAGAGATGGAAGAGAGAATCGCCTGTTTCTGGCCCATTTCGACTTCTTGGGTGTGCAGCATCTCGCCCAGACGGACGACCTGTTCACGCACATAATCGTGCAGATTGACGTTATTGATGGTGGCGGCTAATTGAGCGGCAACTGATTCGACCAGGCGCAAGTGGTCGGTCTCGAAATGACCGGGGGATGAATGGGCTAATATCAGGACACCGCTGAGATCGCGATCTGCCATCAGCGGGGCTGCCACAATCGCTCTGGTGGCGTCAAAAGCCGCCAGCCAGCGAGCGTCGGTGGAAAAATCCTTAAAGAGCAGCCCCTGACGATGGCGGATGACATCTTTGCCTACCGCCGCGAAAATCCCGTCGGCCGGCTGGCGCTGGGCTTTGCTGTGGAGGGATGCCTCACAGAAAAGGTCGGTGCTGAAAGAATCTTCAGTCAGCAGGATCATCCCATCCTGAGCGCCAGACGCTTCCGCCAGCAAATGGAGGGCGTGCTGAGTCAGCAGGGGGATGTCTAGCGTTGTGGTGAGGTGGGTGGTCACCTGATAAATGGTTTCCAGCCGCTCTTTTTCCGCCACCAGTTCCTGGGTGCGGGCGTCGATGCGCTCTTCCAGGGTCGAGTTGAGCCGCTGGACTTCTTCGTATAGGCGGCCGTTGCGCATGGCGTTGGCTGTCTGCTGCAGGACCGCCTGAGCCAGATCAAGATCGGTCATCAGCCGCTGATCTTTGCCGTGCAAGGTCATGACGCTGATGCATTTCTCTTGCTCTATCAGCGGCACCGCCAGGAGAAAAGAGGCATTTAACGCCCGCATCAGGAGGGCATCCGCCTCGCTCGGCGCCTCCGACAAGATGATGGTGACGACAACACCTTCCTCAAATGCCCGTTGGACGGCAGTGCTGTTTTCCGCTAACGTGCTCACCGCCGCTGAGATCTCTTCGGGCTTGAGGCCGGCGGTTGCCTTAGGATGCAGTGAATCGCCGTCTGCCATCCACAGGATGCCGCTGTGAGCATAAGACACGTTCACCAGCCGTCCGATTGCCTGTTGGATGATGTCAGAGATGCTCAAGCTGGTGCCGAGTTGACGAGAGATATCGTAGAGAGACTGAAGCTGTACCAACGCCCGTTCCGCTTCTTCTGTGGCTGAAGCCAAGTCGCGGGCTACGTCTTCCATCTGCTGTATCCGCTGGGACAGGGCCAGCTGAGGAACCGATTCCCTTTCCTTCAGCATCTGGATGATGGCATTGTCGATGATGGGATCTGTAGATGACCTGACCACGGCAAGGGCAGAACTGGGTAGTTGGCTGGATAGGGCGCCGCGCAGCGCTGATATAATTTGACAGCAGGCTGCCGGTGAAATCTGATACACTGCAGCCCAGTCGACCATGGTGAAGGTGGCTGCCGCCTGAGGGTGGAGCGACTGGATGAAATCATCCAATAGGGAGCCAAAGACGCCGGCAGATTCATGCGCTGAAATCAGCCCAACCACATCAACCGGCAGGCTTGTCACCCAGGTTGTTTCTATGGCGTCTCGGTGCTGCAGAAGATAATTGTAACTGTCCATACTACGATGAATGCTTTCCGGACACCTGATGCATGCGGAACCTCGGTTTCGCTTGGCCCCCGGCAGATTGTCCGTTCCGATATTGATTGGCGCATACGAATAAGGGCTGGATCATAGTTGGAAACTGTATGCTTATACCGGTTTTTTCACGCAATTGAATAGCGATTTGGCTATTCCTCAGATTTTGTCAGAAGCTTATTGATCTCCTGCAATACTTGATTACTGACGGTCAGCGAGGTCATACCCTCTTTCACCTGGGCATAGAGCTGCGCATTGTTTACAGCAAATGCCATCTGGTTGGCGATGGTGGTTAAGAGCCGGATCTGGCGCGGCCCCCAGGTGTGGTACTCTCGGGTGGCAACGGCCAAAACCCCGACTACGCGCATGTAGTCTTCCCCATCCCGCTCTTCAGGGCAGGCCAGGGGTACCGCCGCGATGGATTGAATTTCCTCAACCTCTATCAACAGATGACAGCGGTCCGAATGGTCGGAAATGTCATTGATGAAATACGCTTTGTTCTCAATGGCGACTACCCCTTCCAGGCCGTCGCCCAAGGAGAGCTGGCGCATGCCGCGCTCATATCGGTCTGACAGCCCTATGTGGGCCCGCATGGTGAGCATAACCGCGTTCCGGGAGGTCTCGTCAACCAGATAGATCCAGGCTGCTTCGGTACGTAGAATCCCCTGGATTTTGTCGAGGACCGGATTGAGGACCTTGTCCAGGTTAAGAGTGCGGTTGAGAATTTCCGAGATGCGGTTGAGCACTGTGAAGTCGGTATTATGCCGCTCCACTTCTTCTTCCGCCGCCATCATTGCCGCTAGCAGCTGTTCCAAATCATCATCCGTCGCCTGCCGTTCCATCGATGGGACGTGGACACTGCGAGTGGGGAAGGTAGGAACTGAGGGGATATCAGCAAGCAGCGGCAGCAGCGCTCGAGCCGCCGGAATCAGCTGGTCAATATGGTCGGTGGTAAACGCATTGGGCGACGAGGCGGCGATGATGATCGCTTTCTCGCTCTGACTGGAGGCTTCTCGATTGAGACGGAGCGCCAGCATGGAGCGGGCACCCTCTTCTTCCAAGCTGATCATCAACGGAATTCCGTGGGATTCGTTGACGTGGGACAGGTTCTTCACCAATAGATTTCGCTCTACCAGCTGCTCAAAGGGAAAGAGGTTGTCCGACGGCTGAATGCGGGCGTAATTATTGGTGAATATCGGCGATAGGCCGTAATCTGCGGTTAAGACGATTGGGGACTCTTTCTTGGTATCATCCAGCACGAAGATGGCGCCCATGCTGCCGCCTAGATCGGCGACGATGTTGGCTAATTTGGCCTGCAGCGGCGGCAGCGCTGCCGATGGCGGGCTCAAATCAAGATCCAGCAGACCAGATGACTCCTGAGCGGCGGTAAGCTCCTGACTCAGCAGCGTTTCCGCCATATGCCAAAGCTTTTCTCGGAGATGAAGTGATTCCCAGGCAACGGCAGTCCCTTGAGCAATAGCCAACAGCCCGTGCAGATCTGCCGGGAGAAAGCGGGGCTTCTCTAAGGTGCCTACCACCAATGCCCCTAACAGCTGATAGCCGGCCTGCAGCGGCAGGCTGACCAGGCTGTTCATCTTGCACGCTTCCAGCAGCATGCGCTCCCCGGATTCCGATGTTTCGCTGAGCTCCAGCAGCGCCCCTTTACCGGTGACAAGATGCGGCATCAAGGATGCCGCGCCCTCATCCAGCTGGCGCCCGGTCAAGATCCTGACCAGGTCTGGGGTCAGTTCTTTATGGGCACCCATGGTGAGAGATTTGGTGTCCTGATCGATCAAGACGATGGCCCCAGCTTCGGCACTGGTGGTTTCCAACGCTTGTGTTAAAGCGAGTCTCAGTAAGGCGGCTGGTTCAGTCAGCCGGCTGGCCTGATAGGTGAATGCGGTAAGCGAACGAATCACCTTATTACGGTGCTCGATTTCGCCGCCAGCAATTCGCAGCGTCGCGCGATATTGATCTAGCTTGGCCCGCGCCTCCTGCAGTTCCCGGCGGGAATGTTCCCGCCCGCTCCACCAGCTTGCGGAGGTCTGTGAATCCTGTTTGGTCGATTTCGCCGATTTAAACATGGCAATTAACTGCTGAGCAGCCCCATCTGTTTTAATGTTTCTAGCAAGACTATTTCCGCAAATGGGTCCTTGGGAATGTAGTCGATCGCCCCTTCACCCAGACCGGCCAGGGCATCCTCCGCTTTGTCGCGGGTGGTGAGCATGATGACCGGGATATTGGCAACTGCCGGATCTGACTTCAGCTGCCGGCATACTTCGAAGCCGTTGATGTCGGGTAGTTCAATATCCAGGATGATGAGATCGAACGACTGGTCGTGGGCGGCAGCAACGCCGTCAAGTCCGCGTTCAACCCACTGCACCTGGCATCCGCTGCCTTCCAAGCAGCCTTGAAAGCGTATCGCTTGGGAAGGCGTGTCCTCAACCAATAGGATGGATGGTCCTGTTGTTTTGCTGGTTGTATTGTTGGTCATGTTAAATCCTTTACGACAGCCACTTCATCAAGGTGATGCGAGTGCCTTGTTCGCCTTTATCTTCTACAAACCCCTCATCGACCAGTCCAAGGACACTGGACAAGGCGCTGTTCTCCGTGCCGCCCTCGGCTCCGGCCTCGGGCGAGGCAGCGGCTATCTTGGGGTTGATGCTGATCACCTGAATACCCATGTGCCCCTTTGCCTGGACGCCTGAGATGACGATTTCTCCCTGCTGCCCCACGTTTTCCGCCAGCGTCCGTGCCAGCTCGCCGGCTGCCAGAGAGATGCGCGCCTGATCAATGGTACCAAAGCCCAAATCTCGGGCGATTTCCCTGGCGCGCAAGCGGGCAACAATGATGTCAAGATCGTTGTTGATGATCACGCGTTTGATCGTGCTCTTGGATGTTTCGCTCATAGTTGCTACTCCTGAATCAATGCCATCATGGCGCTGGCAATTTGGTCCAATGGTTTAACTTGTTCGGCGGCTCCCAACTCAATGGCAACAGCGGGCATGCCAAAAACGACGCAGCTGACCTCGTCCTGGGCAATCGTGTGGGCGCCGGTTTCCCGCATCGCCTCCAATCCTTCAGCGCCGTCGCTGCCCATGCCTGTCAAAATAATGCCGATAGCGGCGTCGCCATATACTTTGGCGACAGAATGGAACAGATGATCTGCTGCCGGACGCAGGCCGTGGATTGGCGAAGTCTGCTGCAGCGATATCATCCGAAGGCTGTTGACTGTCATATGATAATCGTCAGGGGCGATCAATACTTCCCCTGGATTCAGCTGTTGAGCATGCTTGGCGACCCGCACCTTCAGAGGCGTCTGCGCATCGAGCCAGGCAGCCAGCCCTTCTCCAAATCCTACGGTGACGTGCTGCACCACCAGGATAGGGATTGGGAACTCTGCCGGCAGGGCGCCCAGCAAGGTGGCTAAAGCGCCGGGCCCTCCGGTGGAGGCGGCGATGGCAATCAGCTGCGTTTTGGATGGGGTGGCGGGGAGCGAGAGGGGTAGACCGTTTTTCGACACCCCGACCGCAGCTTTCTCAGCCGCAGGCTTGGACCAGCGGCGCACCACACGGACTTCTGAGAGCAGGCAAATTTGTGAAATCAGATGCTGGAATGCTTCCGGAGTGTCGTCAATGGTGGGTTTGTCCAATACGGACAAGGCCCCAGCCTGGATCGCATCAAAGGTCCGGGTGTGCTCATTCTTGTTGAGGCTGCCGGTTACCATCACGATAGGGCAGGGCATTTCTGACATGATCCGGCGGGTTGCCTCATAGCCATCGACTTCCGGCATGTGTATGTCCATGGTAATCACATCCGGCTTCAGTCGTCTAGTCAAGCGGACGGCTTCTTCCCCATTACGAGCGGCACCAACCACCTGCAACGCTGCTGAGCTCTGGAAAATGTTGGTCAGCAGTTCGCGGTACGCGCTGGAGTCTTCAACGATGAGGACTCTAATGGGTGGGTTAGGTTTGTTCACGACATTGTCTTTGTTCATGAAGTTGATGAAGCACCTGGGTGATTTCCACGTTATATGAGATTTTGAATCATCTCCAAGAGGTCGCCTTGATCAAAACTACCTTTAACAATGTAGGCATCTGCCCCAGCTTCGATTCCTCGGGCTTTATCAGCCGGCGAATCCAGCGAGGTTACCAATATGACCGGTATGTCACGATAAAGGGTATCATTTTTGATCTGAGCGGTCATTTCAAAACCGTCAAGATTAGGCATGTTGATGTCAGAAACAATGAGATCCGGCAAACCTCCCGACACCAAATGGCCAAGTGCTTCCTCTCCGTCTGTGGCCAATTCTACCTCATAACCAGCAGCTTCCAATATGTTTTTCTCCAGCGTGCGGGTAGTGATGGAGTCATCTACGACCAGGATGGTTTTTCGATGGGGGCGTTCCGTCTCTTTGCCGGCAGCCCGCCCTTTTGCGCGAAAATCCGTACGGGCGGCGAGTTTGATCAAGTCGGCCGTGTGCAGCATCAGCAGGACTTCGCCAGAGCCCAAAATGGTGGCGCCGGCGATACCTCCGACCCGGGCCAATTGATTGCCCATGTTCTTGACCACCATCTCTTGCTCCCCTTCCAGGCTGTCCACCACAATCCCCAGCTGCAGATCAGCGGCGGTGACGATGACCACGATCAATCCTTCCTCGCTGTCCCGTTCGCTGGTTGCGGGCAGGTGCAGTAAATCTTCTAGCCAGGCCAACGCGATGGGCTTGCCTTGGTAAGAGATCGCGCTTTGATCCTCCAGGGTGGCTATCTCGGTCGGCTTGATCCTGAGCATACGGACCACCGTGTTGAGCGGTAGGGCGAAATTCTGTTGGCCCGCTTTCACCAGCAGCCCGCGAGTCGTCGCCAGCGTCAACGGCATGGTCAGTGTAAAGCAGGTGCCCTTTCCCGTCTCCGATTCAACTGCCAGCGTTCCCTGCAGCTCTTCGATGTTGGTTCGCACCACGTCCAGCCCCACGCCGCGCCCTGAGATGTCGGTGACCGTCTTGCTGGTGGAAAGGCCGGAGTGGAAGATAAGTGACCTGATTTCGGCCTCAGATCTTTCCTTCGCTTCCCTGGCGCTCAACACCTGTTTTTTCACCGCGGCTTGTCTGATGGCATCGAGGTCGAGCCCATTTCCATCGTCGCGAATCTGGATGACGATACTGCTTCCTTGCTGATGGGCGGAAAGAGTAATGGTGCCGGCAGGTTCCTTGCCTTTCTCCTGGCGGGCAGCGGCAGGCTCAATCCCGTGATCGGCGGCATTGCGCAGCAGATGGATGAGTGGATCTTTGATCTGCTCCAGAATACGTTTATCCAGCTCCGTCTCACCGCCGGTAACGGTCAGATTGATCTGTTTTCCTTGCTGCCGGGCCAGATCCCGGATCATCCGGTTGAAGGAGACGGTAATGGTTGAAATAGGCAGCATGCGAATGCGTTTGATCTGTTCCTGAAACTCATCGATGATCAAACTGAGATGCATGTTATCGTTGGTAAAACGTCTGGTGATATCGTTGGTCCCGGATGCCAGGGCACGCAGCAGCGACTGGTTGGTCAATGCGAATTCGCTGATCGCTGATTCGTGGGACTCTTGCCCATCGGCGGCTTTCAGATTCATAAGGGTGTGGGAAGTTCGCATTTCATCCCATTGTTTATTCCACGATGCCGCGAAATCGCGCAATTCACGGATTTCGGCCAGTCGTTGGTCCGTGCGTGTCTTGGCGGCTAAGAGTTCGCTCAGCTGTGACATCAGGGCGTCTAATTTGCTGACCGAGACGCGGATGGTCTCCTCGCCGGTGGTATTTGCTGGCGATGTTGAAGGGTGAGCCGCCGGCAGGCGTTCTCGAGGGGCGGCATCGCTGACGGCCGCGGCGGCAGGGGCGGCTTCGGAGTCGGGAGGCGCTGCTGCCTGTTCTTCTGCCACAGCGGCAGCGGCCTCTTCCAGCTGTGCCAGCAGCATCAGGACTTTAGTGGGCGGGGTGGCGTTCCCTTTTTCTACCTCGCGAATCACCAGTTCAACGGAGTCCAGGGTCTGATAAAAAAGATCGAACAGCTCTGGCGTGAAGTCGAGGCGGCCCTCTTTGGCGCTCAACAACAAGCTTTCAAGCCCGTGGCCCAAGGCGGCAACGGTCACCATACCGACAGCCCGTGCCGAACCTTTCAGGCTGTGAGCGTCGCGGAAGATCTCATTGAGCAGCGATTGGCGATTGTCGGCTGCCGGGTTGTTTTCCAGCGCCAGCAGCCCATCGGTGATCTTCTGCACATGTTCCGCTTGCTCAACTTTGAAGCTGTTGATCAGCCGTTGGCGTATCTCTTCGCTCAGACCCATAAGGTATCTCCCAAAAGGGTGCCAATGTAGATGGTGGTCTTATCCAGGGCGCGTTTCTAAAGCTTGTACTGTGACACCAACGCTTCCATCTGCCGGGCCAGTCCTGAAAGGTCCTGGGCGACTTTCTCTGCCTGCCGGGTCGCTGCCAGGTTCTGAACTGTTGCCTGGTTGATGTTGCGCATGGCCAAAGCGATCTGCTCCATCCCGGTGGACTGCTGCTGGGCGCTGGCCACGATCTGCTGTGCGGCGGCGGCGTTGGCCCCGACCGTGCTGGCCAGCTGTTGAATGGTGATCCCAGTTTGGTTGGTCTGGCGCAGGCCGTCGTCAACGCCTTTGGTGCCCTGTTCGGTGGCCATTACCGCGGCATTGGTTGCCCGCTGAATCTCGTTCAAGATGTTTCTGACCTGGGCGGTTGCCTGTTTTGACTGTTCGGCCAGATTGCGGACTTCCACGGCTACTACGTTGAACCCTTTGCCATGTTCGCCGGCCCGAGCAGCTTCCACGGAAGCGTTGAGGGCCAGCAGGTTGCTTTGCGAAGCGATATCGTTCACGGTGGAGATGATTTCACCGATCTGTTGGGTGCGCTCGCTCAAGGCCAAGATGTTGTCGGCGATGTCGGTGACCCGGTTTTTGATCTGGTCCATACTGTGGCTGGTTTCCAGGATCGCCTGCCGGCCTTGTTGGGAGACCTGATCGGCGTGTTGGGCTTCGATAGCGACCGATTCCGCTTTCGTAAACGCCTGGTCGACAATGGCGCTGACCTCATCAATGGTGGTCGATGTCTGAGTAATGGCGGCAGATTGCTCCGTGGCGCCGGAAGCTTGCTGTGAAGTTACCGCCATGATCTGGGCTGCCGACGAGGTGATGTTGACTACCGCGTCTCGCACCTGGCTGGTCATTTCACTCAGGCTCTGCACCATGTTGTTCAGGTTGTATCCCAAAATAGTCATGGAGTCGGTGTTGGCATCGAGGTCCAGGCGAACCGTCAGGTCCCCTTCGGCCACCCGCTCTACGAATTCCAGGTAGTTGGCCACAGTCTCTTCCCGCTTTTCTTTCTCAAGCCTTTCCGCTTGCGCCAGTTTGGCGACTTCGTCACGGGCCGATTTCTCGGCGTCGATGCGCTGCCTTAAGTTGTGATTCATCTCATTGAACACATTGGCCAGCAAGCCCAGCTCATCATCGGAATGCACTTCGATTTGGCGGGGAAGCTCTCCGGCAGCGATGGTCGAAGCGGCTTCTGTCAGCTGGGCCAGCGGCTGCTGAAGCGTTCGCTGCAGGAAGAACCAACTGCCCACTATCGCTACGAGGGTAAGGCCAATGGTGATGGCGGTGATGATCAGCCGCTCTGTCCTCAGCTTTGCCAGGCTGTCGGTCCGCAGGGTTCTGATTTCCAGAATGCCGCGGATCTGTTCGCCCTGGCCCAACAGCGGCGCTGCCAGGACCGCCCAGGACTGGCCCTCATCCTTTATGAGAGAAAATGCTGGCTGTCCACCGTTGAGGACAGTCTCGTATTGTTCGGCGGTGAGCGGCGAAGCGTCTGGATTTGTGCCAGCGTAGTAGATCAGTTTGGCCGAGGGAGATTGCGGGCCAACGGTGTTTGATTCCAGACTAGATGCTTCGCTGGCAATCCACAGCCGGTAATCGGCGTTCTTGGCGGCTTTGAGATTGTCAAGGAATGTTTGGTCGAAGTTCAATCCGACTTCGACCAGTCCCAAGAATTGGCTGCCATCGAAGACCGGTGCAACGCTCAATATTGTCGGTCGCTCGCCGCCGACATCGATGCCGGATATGGCCTCTTTACTGGCGATGGCGGCGGTAACAGCGCCGCGAGAGCGGGTCTCATCACCGTCCTTTTCTGGGGAGTGTAGACGGGCGACCACGCTGCCGGTATTGTCGTGGATGCTGAGTTGGGCCACGTTGTGCTGTTCTTGGGCAGCCTCGAAAAGGGGGCTCAACAGCGCCGCCAACCCTTCCCTATCCTGCGCAGCCATGAGCTCCTGTACATCAGCTCTGTCGGCAAGGCTGAGGGCCAGAGCGGCGGCAGTACCTGCCAGCTTTTCGACGTCATTTTGGTGACCGTCATACAGCTGGTTCAGCTGCTGCCGCTGCATCATTTCGTCGTGGCTGGCAGCATCGCTGATAAAAAGCCAGCTTTGAATGCCTGCGATGACAATCACTGTCGCCGCCAGGAAGAGGGTGATTTTCCCAGTCAATGTGAGATGTCTTCTAGGGCTCTCATTTTCATTCATAATCATTTCTTCTCTTCTCGTTTGGTGCTGTCCTGCTCCGAGATGTCCCGGAGCATTTGGATACGGCGTCGTTACAACGATTCATAGATGACCATCCGCTCATCGTTGAGCAGGATGCTTAAATTTAGGACCATTAGCATGCCTGGGGCAATACCCTGGGTGAACTTCGCCCGCATGCCTTCCTGAGTGCTTAAGCCAGGTACCAGATCTTCCTGAAAAACAGTGGTGACATCTTCTACGTCATCAGCCAGGAACCCTATTTCCATGCCAGTCTCTTCGTCTGCAACCACGACGATCTTGGTCCCTTCTCCAGCTTCTAGCCTTGACAGCCCGAAAAAGGCTCGCAAATCGACTACGGAAATAAGCCGGCCGCGGGCACTGAAAAGGCCAATTTCAAAATCGGGCGTTCGCGGTACCGGAGTGATCGGCTGCAGCTCATGGATTTCGCGCACAAATCTGACTTCAACGCCGTACCGTTCGCCATGCAAAGAAAAAATCAGCAAGTTCAGCTGCGTGCCGCTCAGTTCCGTTTCAGGAGGCTGCGCATACTGCTGGGCACGCTCTGCCCAAATCTTGGCCAGGCTCGTGGTATCGGAATCAACAGCTGCCAAGCGTCTGGCTTCATCTGATTGGGTGTTTTGTCCGTTAGGTTTGACTGATTGATCTGTTTTGCGATTATTTGACATAAGTCACACGATAATTATCGCCTAGCTGTTCAGCAGCTGGCGAACACTGTCCAACAGTCTCTTCGCGCTGGTGCCGCCTGAATCAGGAATGATCTTGTCGGGCGGCCAAGTTCTTAGGATCTTCTCGATATTCTTCAAAACACGACGCGATTCGTCTATCTGATTCTTCTTCTGGTACAGCATCGCCAGGCTGAAATGTGTCAGAGGGCGATCTCGGTCCAGATAGATGACCTTCTTAAGGTTGGTGATCGCCTGATCAAGCATCCCCTGGTTTTCATTGACCATGGCCAGAATCGCGTATGATTCCGGCAGCAGTGAGTTTTGCTCGATGGCGTTCTGGCACCAATCGCGTGCCTGCTCCCAACGCCCCTGATCCGCGTAGGCCCGGGCCAGCAGACAATAGGCGTAGGGGCGCTGGCTGGTGGAGAAATCGTCCATCGCTCCCTGCAAGGTGATGATCGCCTGGTTGATCTGACCGAGGCTCAGCTGCTTTCTAGCTGCCCTGTAGGGGTCATCATCAAGCTTCTGCGAACTGGACATCTCCAATGACGGGAGCAGACCAGTCCTTCTGGGAGGCTTAAGATCGGTGGACACCAGAAAGCCGGTCCTTCGCGGCGGCAGTGGTTTGGTGGGGCTCTTGGTCTTAGGGCGGTAAAATGACAGAATGCCCGTTGTGTTCGCTACCGGCGGCAGGGGGCGTCTCGTCACCGCCCGGGGCAGCGGCTTATTGAACACCAGATTATCCAGCAAATCTTTCCTTAGCGGCTGCTGATTGGACTGCTGCAGTTTCTGGTAAAGCAGCGTGCCGGGAAAGGTGTGGGCCTGGTAGTCACGGTAGGTCATCAGCGACGGCTCGGAGTGGCCCACAATCAGCCATCCTTTGTCGACCAAAACATCATAGAAGCGGTTGATCAAATTCTGGGTCGAATCAGCGTCGAAGTAGATGGTGACATTGCGACACATGATCAAGTCCATAGCGGTCGTATCGTTGTCAATAGAGGGGAAAGCCCCTTCTTTCAGGTTCATCCGGCTGAAGGTGACCATATTCCGGACCCGTTCATCCAGCCGGTTGCGGCGTCCTTCTGGGGTGAAATAGAGCTCTTTCAGAGCCAGGGCCCTGCTTTCCCGAAACGACCAATCGGAATAGAGCGCGTCCCGGGCACGGACCAGTGAGTCATGGTTGATATCGGTGGCCAGGATAGAAATCCGCCAGTGGTCGATGTCTGGAATCAGTTCTCTCAGAAGTATCGCCAGCGAATACGCTTCTTCGCCGGTGGCGCAGCCTGCACTCCAGATACGCAGCTGCGGGGTGCTTAGCGGGTTGCCGTCCAGGGCAATGGCGGCGGCACGCTTGCGTTCAATCAGCGCCGGCAGCACATGATTAGCCAGGGCATCGAACTGGGCGCTATCTCGGAAGAAATGGGTCTCACCAATGGTGAGAAGGTTGATTACCCGGTCCATCTCATGCCTGGCTTCCAGTGTCGCGGCCTGCGCCAGGAAATGATAGTAGGCTGCCAGATCAGGCACCGTCTGCGGCGCGTCTTGGAAGGCCCTCAGCAAGCCGATCTCCAGATCATCCCGTTTCTTTTCCGGGAAATGCAGCCCGCTGTGACGCAGAACCAGGTCGCGGAAACGTAAATAGTCACCGTACCCTATTTGATGTGCTTTCACGGTTACTTCTGTGCCTCTGACAGTAATTCATCCGGTATGCTCTCATTGACCTGGGCTTGTTGGCCCGGGGTGAGCAAAGCATCGATCTGCAGGATTGGCACTATCTGATGCTCAACGTCTACCAGGCCAGCCAAATACAGATCTCGCCAGGAGGGTTCCTCGAGGTCCACCATGTCAGCAGTCAAAACCGCGTTGGGCTCAATGATCTGCCGGTCAGCGATATCCAATACTTCCTCGACCGAGTCCACAATCAAGCCCAAGGGGCGGTCTGTGAAGTTAATCAATATGATAGGCGTATGGGCACCGTACGGCTGGAAAGGTAAGTTGAAGTGGGTGCGCAGATCGATGATTGGGACGGCGGTGCCGTGGAAATTGATCACGCCGGGCACGGAGGCAGGACTTTGGGGCAGCCGGATGATAGTGGCCATCTCAATGATTTGAATGACGTCGGCGATGAACAAGGCATAGGTATAACCAGAGAGGCGAAATGTCAGGATGGCGCTGTTCTGCTGCCGACTGGATTGGTTATGGGCGTCATGCATCTCTTCGAGACCGTTTGTAATTAGGGTAAAGCAAGTTGAATATCAACTACGGTATATGATAACAGAATGTGCCCACCTGTCCCATGGTCCGATACTCCTACGCACCAGAGACCTTGCTGCTGATTGCGTCAACGTAAAGCGTTCGGCCGGCTGCCTATGCCATCGTAATAGACATCGCCAGCAGCCACTGGGCGGCATAGTAACTACTCATTGTCAAAGCACGGGCGTGCTTGAACGGTTTGCGGAACCGGTTTAGTGCCAGAGTGGTATCTGAAATCACAAATAGCACCGCGCCGATCATTCCCCTCAAGCTGCTGGCATTGGCGACGGTATGCCATCTCCCGGCAGCCTGCCATCCCATCACCAAAATCACCACGATGTAGATGACCACCGGCACCCTGAGTTGGCCGATATGAGGTGACAGGATCAGGTACATGACGATGCCGTAGAGGAGGGGGATGTACCACCAACTGGTGGCGAACCCTGAATCGGTCAAAAAGGCGGCTATATACAGCAGGTGGGCGAGCAAGAAACTAACCAGACCGGCGATAAATTGGTCTGAGGGCAGCATCAGGAAGACATCGCCTGCCAGTGAGAACAGCAGCCCGGCAATGATCAGCCCATAGTAAAGGGGGGTGGGCGGCTGCTCTGAAAGCACAGCGATGGCGATGATCAGGCAGGTGGTCATCGGCTTGAAGATGTAGATTCGGCGCCGATTGCCGCTGTATTCAGCGGCGATATGAACAGCAGCGGTGATCAAACCTATCAATGTCAGAATGATAGTTGACATAATCAAACTACCTCCTTGACCGTCTTGATTATACCAGAGCTGCGCGAATCACCTCGGCAGGGTGCAGCGCCTGTCTTGCGGCGCCATGCTTGATCTGCTGGCGGCAGCTGACGCCGGAAGCGACGATCAGCGTCTCCGCGGCTGCCTGCCGCACCGCCGGCAGCAGCCGGCGCTCGGCCATCTGCAGCGATATCTGGTAATGTTCCGCTTCGTAGCCAAAGGAGCCGGCCATGCCGCAGCATCCGGAATCGACTTCAGTGACCTGGTAGTTGGGGGGAAGGGTCAACACCCGCTGGCTGGGGCCAGTGCCCACCAATGCTTTTTGGTGACAATGTCCGTGGAGCAAGATCTGCCGGGGCGCATCGGTGAAGTTCAGCTGGAGCTTGCCAGCGTCCGCCAGATCGGCGACGAACTCCTCAAAGGTAAAGGCGTGACTGGCCACCAACCGGGCCCGGTCATCTTCGGGCAGCAGGAAGAGATACTCATCGCGCAGCGTCAGCAGGCTGCTGGGCTCCAGGCCAACGATGGGGATTCCCTGCTGTGCCAGGGGGAATAGCCGTTCAACCGTATCGGCGGCGGCGGCTTTGGCTTTATCAACCAGCCCTTTGGAAATAGCAGGGCGTCCGTCATCTTTGATCTCTGCCATCAGGACCTCAAAGCCGGCGGCTTCTAGAAACTCCGTGGCGGCAACTGCCACCTCCGGGTAGTTGTAGGTATAGAAGGCGTCGGCAAGCAGGGCGACCTGGCCCGCCTGTCCGGTCCCGCCCGTGGGCCGGCTGCGGAACCAGCTGGTGAAGGGGTGGGAGGAGAATGCCGGCAGGCTGCGTTTGGCACTGATCCCCAGCATTTTCTCCATCCCTTTTTTCACCAGGCTGCTGCCAAGCCCGAAGTTGACGAAGGGGGCTATGGGGCCGCTGAGGTATCGGCTCAGCTGGGGGACGCTGGCGAAGAGGCGCGAGCGGAATGGGATGCCGTGGACATCATGGTACTGGGATAGGAATTCCAGCTTGATCTTGGCCATGTCTACGGACGAAGGACATTCCGCTTTACACGCTTTACATTCGATGCACAGATCCATCACTTCGTACATCCGCTGGCTGGTGAATTCAGTGACCGGCAGCCGGCCTGACATCGCCGCCCGAAGGGCGTTGGCCCGTCCCCGCGTGCTGTGCATCTCATCGCGAGTGACCATGAAGCTGGGACACATGGTGCCGGTGGTCCGCTTGCGGCAGATGCCGGCGCCGTTGCACATTTCCACGGCCCGATCGAAGCCGCCGGTGGCGGTTTCACCGTGTTCGCTGAAAGGGATGTGGGGTTGGATAGGTATGATCTGGTAATTCTCACCATAGCGCAGATTGCCGGTCATAGGCTGGGCATTGACGATGTTGCCAGGATTGAGGATCTGCTGCGGATCAAAGGTCTGCTTCACCTGCTGGTACAGCCGGTACAGCTCTGGCCCGAAGAACTGCTCATTGGCCCAACTGCGGGCCCGCCCATCGCCGTGCTCGCTGGAGAGGGCACCGCCGTAACCGTGAAGAAGGTCGGCCGAGAAACTGGTGATTTCCGGCAGCTTGGCGATTTCGCTGGCCATTTTGGTGTTGACCAGAGGGCGTATGTGAAGGCATCCGGCGCTGGCGTGGGCGTAATATGCTACTTTGGTATCCAGACTGTGACAGAACGCTTCGACCTTGGTGACGTATTCAGCCAGGTGTTCCACGGGCACCGCGGCGTCTTCGATAAACGGGATCGGTTTGAAGTCCCCTTTGATGCTCATTAACAGTCCCAGGCCGACTTTCCGTACCGTCCAGACATCTTGCTGAGCAGCTGGCGATATCAGATCCACGATAGCGGTGGCGCCAACCTGCTGATTCCGCAGATGGGCACGCAGCGCCTGCAGTTTGGACCGCAGCTCTGCCTCGGATTCTCCATAAAATTCAGTGATCAGGATGCAGTTGGGCGTTCCTTCGATGAACTTACTGAGCAGCCGGGCATATTGGGGCACTTCCCGACACAGGGTCAACCCCAGGTTGTCAAGTACTTCAATCACCGATGGATTGACCTCTAGCATGGTGGGAACAGCTTTCAAGGCTGTGAAGAGGCTGTCAAAATGGACGATGGCCAACGCGGTCATCTTGGGGACCGGCACCAGGTTGAGCTTGAGCTCGCTGATGACTGCCAAGGTACCTTCCGCGCCGCAAATCATCTGGGCTAAATTGAATCGCTCGTCCTTTGGCCATTGATAGGTGGTGCCGTCCACGAATCGGTCGAGATTGTAGCCGCCGCAGCGCCGCCAATGCCGGGGGGTGCCCTTCAAAATGATTTCCCGGTTGGCCGTGTCTTGAACCAACGAGGTTATTTGCTGGTAAATGGCCCCTTCGAGGCCGGGACGTGATTGGAATTGGGCCAATTGGGCGATTTCTACCGGGCCAAACGTGGCCGATGTACCGTCCGCCAGGATGACCCTGGTTTCCAGGAGATGATCCGCGGTCATCCCGTACATAATGGAATGGGAGCCGGTGGAGTTGTTGGAGATGATTCCACCCATGGCGGCCCGGTTGCTGCTGGCGGGATCTGGCCCAAACTGGAGGCCGTGGGGACGCAAATACAAATTGAGCTCATCCAATACCAGCCCCGGCTGGACCCGGACCCATCGCTCTGCCACGTTGAGTTCCAGGACCTGATCTAGGTGACGGGTGGTATCAATGATCAGCGCTTCGTTGACCGCTTGACCGGCCAGGCTGCTGCCGCCGGCGCGGGGCAAAATAGGGACTTGGTATTGGGCTGCCAGTTGTACCGCAGCCATGAGATCGTCGTTGTTCTTGGGGATAAGCACCCCATACGGTTTCACCTGGTAGATGCTGGCATCGGTGCTGTACAGGATGCGGCTGTACTCGTCGGTACGCAGATCCCCGGACACATTTCCCTGTAGTTCCGCTAGAAAATCATAAAGCGCGCTTTGACTGTTCATGTCATACCTTTTCAGTAGATGTAATGGAACCAACGTTTCGTGCCGGCAGCTATCTCTGCGAGTGGCCTCCGGTGTCCCGCTCTTGTACGGTTCCTTTATTCAAATGTCGGAATGACGGCCTTACCGCTGAACTGCTGCAGGCGGCAGCCGCTGGTTCAGCCGGCAGGATGCAGTGTGACCAATTCCAGCTGTGCCATCAGCTCAAAAATGCGGACAATTAGCTCAGCGGCTCGTACGCCGCTCTCCAGTTCGACCAAATCAATGATCTCAAGGGCCGTGCGTTTGCCGTCCGCCCAGTATTCGGCCAGTGACATGATGGTGAAGGTGCCGGCAGCTTGGCTGCGCAAGAAGCTCTGCCAATCCAGCCGCTCCGCCAGCGGCAGTGCCGCCATCCGTCCGGCAGAGAGCCCCGGCCCGCGATATTGACGCTGGGGGATAAGCCCTGCGGCCTTTTGCTCCCATTGGTCTCTTTGCCTGGCAGAGTCAATCGGCTGCGGGGCAGCCCGCAGATAGCGTCTCTCGGTCAGTTCTGCCAATTGGGCAGCTTCCCCCAGCAGTAGATCGATTTCAGCCTCAATGCCGGGCCAAAGCCGGGTCAGGCTGCTCAGAGCAGCTCGGAAACGGGATAAAGCATAACCGGTTCGGGCGGCGAAGGTGGGCTGTGAGTCATCGGCGGTACCCATCATCTTGCTGATGCGGTTCTGGGCCATACGGGTGAGCTCAATTTGGAATTTGGCAGCCATTTCCCCGGCCAGCCAAAGGGTTTCCTTCTCGCCGGCAGCGGCGATGAAGTAGGCATAGGCGGCTGCCAGGCTGCCGGAGCGAGCTAGCGAATCTGGGGATACCTTATCCAGGGTGTCGGCCGATGTATGGTAGAACTTATCGGGCCACTGGATCAACATCGGCATTGGAACGCCGACTGTGGGATCGGAAAAAATGTAATGGTCGGATCCGCCGGAGAATTGAGTGGTGGCGTAGCGATACAGTGAATAGCTGCCGATACCGGTCAGGGTGGGGGCGTCACCGGGCAGTTCGTCTCGCAGCCGCTCCAGCAGATCCGGCGCGAACGAGGCCGCCGCTTCTGGCGGTCGTTCCAGCAGCAGGACCGAGCCAGTCTGCGATTGATCCTCACCGACCATATCCAGGTTGACGCCGGCGATCATGCCGGGGATCTCCCTTTCATGCCGGGATAAGTAGGCGTAGGAACCGGTCATCTCCGGCATCCACAAGAAGCGTATTGATCGGCATGGGGCGGGAAGCCGACCGCTGCTGATCAGCTTGTGCAGTGTGCGGGCTGCCTCCAAGTTGGCGGCCACGCCGGTGGCGTTGTCGTTAGCGGACGGTTGCGGATGGCATAGGTGGCTGACGATCAGGGCACTCTCATCACGCTTTTCCTGACCTGGTATCAGCGCGGTGACTACTTCGATTTCTCCCGCATAGAAGCGCGCATCGACATGGGCGCGCAGTTTGACCGGCGGTTCGCCGGCTCTGGCTCGCTGGGCGATCAGCTGGCGTAGTTTGGTGCCTTGTCTGGGAGTCAGGACGAAACCAAAGCATTTTGTCTCAGTCGGATGTCCGTTCCACCAAAACGAGGTGTACTGCCGTGCGTCCGGCAGATCCATCGCTTCACGCACCGGCGGGGCGTTGTTCATGCCGTCGAAGATGATGCCCACAGCGCCGTATTTTTCCACAGCCAACTGATGCACCTGGCTGATTGCGCCTTTGGTGAGGACGATCTTGCCAGACAGATCCAAGCCGGCGTAATCAGCCTCAACCAGCCCATCCTCCAAGAGGAGTAGTTCTGCTTCTCCCTGGAAGGATTGGCTGCGTTGAATCAGGGAAAGCTTCATTTCCCGGTAGTCAGCCAGTTTGATGGCGTGGCTTTCTGGTGATATGAGATGGAGGGTGCCGCTGCGGGCTTCCCACTCCTGGAAAGAGCGGTGGGCCCAGAATGTGCTGCTGTAGTCGGCTGGGTAGGTTTCGATGCTGGCCTCAATGCCGACTTCCAACAGCTGATTCAAGACGTAGTGGGCAGCCGCTCGGTAGCCGGGACTCGCCTGGATGCGATGATGGCGGATGACCGCGGCGACATCATCTTTAGCTGCTTGGCCCGAAAATGTGTCTTTGATCAGCTTGAACTGATTGGTGATCATGCTGCTCCCCTTTTTGGAATACTCAACCTATTACCTGGGGCATCGGATCTGATGATGTTCAGCGGCTTCGGTTTCGTTAGCCGGTTGCTCGGCCGCCCATATTGACGATTTCCACATCCCCCAATGCTTTGAGGAGATCCTCTCTCTTCAATATAACCGTACTGTTGCGTTCGCCGGAACCAATAGAGATTTCGTCTGGTACCAGCACGCTTTCATCGACTAGAACACGCAAGGGAGCCGGCAGGCCGAACGGCGAAACGGCGCCCAATTGATATCCGGTTGCCTTCATCACTTCCGATTCGCTGGCTGT
>JAHEEY010000254.1:0-2706 GCA_024640485.1 Chloroflexota bacterium
GCGGCTGTGCTATATTATTTTCAGTCTGAGGATACCGATTATGATGAGCAGTTGGACAGGTCACATCAGCGGTGTTTCCCTGGCCGTCAGAGCGGCAGGATCACACATGCCTGATAGGAGTGCGCCTGCATCTTGTTGACATAATCCGCAGTTTACCTGTTTTGACAAGACTCAACGACCGCAGGCACAGCTCTGGCGGTCGTTTTTACTTCTTCTCGAAAACGGCCGCGGCGAAAGCGAACGGCCGTTTTTTTATGGCCAAAGGCACCACGCCAGCCGAAATGAGAAGCAAGCAAGTTCAGCGTCAACACGGCAGCCGGCAGCCCACAATCGACACAAACAGTGAATCAGCTGTCCGACTGGAGAGAAAGCATGGCAATTCTAACCTTCCACAATCTGCGGCAATCTTTTGCCGACATCGATATTTTCGTAGGCTTGACAGCCAGCATCGCCCACGGCGCCCGCATCGGCCTGGTGGGACCCAACGGCATTGGCAAGACCACCCTACTGCGCATACTGGCCGGTGAGAGCCGCCCCGCCGAGGGGATCATGCATCTGGCCAAAGGGGCCCGGGTAGGCTACTCGCAGCAAGAGGCGATGCGCGCCTTTACCGACCAGACCCACACCATTTACCAGGAAATGCTGACGGTATTCGCCGGGATACAACAGCAGGAGGCGGCGCTGCGGCAGATGGAAAGGAGTATGAGCGCCGGCGACAGTTCGGAGGAGATGCTGGAAGCGTACGGTAGAGCGCAGGAAACGTTCGAATTGGCCGGCGGCTATGATTACGACCTGCGCATCCAGCAGGTGCTGGATGGCCTGGGGCTGACCCGAGAGCATTGGCAGATGCCGCTGAGCCACTGCAGCGGCGGCCAAAAGACCCGGGCGCTGCTGGCCCGGCTGTTGTTGGAGGAGCCTGACCTACTGATTCTAGATGAGCCCACCAACCATCTGGATGTGGCCGCCATTGAATGGCTGGAAGGACGGCTGCGCAGCTGGGCCGGTACTTTGCTGATCGTCAGCCACGACCGCTATTTCCTCGATACCGTGGCGAACAATATCTGGGAGATGAGCCGCGGCGGGATCGAAACGTACCGGGGCAATTACAGTGCATACATGGTGCAGCGGGAAGAACGGTGGGCTCAGCGTGATGAAGAGTTTCGCACCGTCAAAGAGCGTTTCCTGAAAGAGCTGGACTTCGTCAAAAAGAATATCGCCCGGGAAAGCAGCACCGACCAGGCCAAAGGACGGCTGCGGCGGCTGGTACGGCAGGTGAAGGCGGTGGAAATTGGGGGCAGTGAGGTCCTCAATCAGAATTGGAGCATGGGGCCCGGGGTCAGCGGCGAAAAATGGAACGTGGCGGAAGTAGAGGGGCGGATCAAAGGGCTGCGCAGCCCCAACCCAGGGCAAGCGCAGCTGAAAATGCGGCTGCACCCTTCCCAGCGCAGCGGCCGAGTGGTCCTAAAGAGCAAGGGGTCGCTCATCGGTTATCCCGGCGTGCCCCTGTTCCAGATCGGCGAGCTGGAACTTCACCGCAAAGAGTGCGCGGCGTTGATCGGCCCCAACGGCAGCGGCAAGAGCACCTTTCTGCGAACGCTGATGGGCGAGATCGAGCCGCTGCGGGGGAAGATCCGGCACGGCTCCAGCCTGGATATCAGCTACTTCGCCCAGGCCCATGACCAGATCGACCTGGATCGTTCGGTGCTGGACGAACTGCTGGCATACCGGTATATGCCCACCAGCCAGGCGCGCAGCTACCTTGCCCGTTTTCTGTTCCGGGGCGAGGATGTCTACAAGCTGAACCGGACCCTGAGCGGCGGCGAGCGGGGACGGCTGGCGCTGGCGATCATGTCATTGGACAACAGCAACTTCCTGCTGCTGGACGAGCCCACCAACCATCTGGATATCCCGGCCCAGGAGGTGCTCCAGGACGCCCTGGGCCATTTCGAAGGCACCACGCTGCTAGTGACCCATGACCGGTACCTGGTGGATAAGCTGGCCACCCAGATATGGGAGCTGCGCGACGGCGGGCTGCATGTGCATCACGGCAGCTACCAATCTTTCCTGACAGCACGGGCCAAAGCGGAGGCGCTGTCCAAAGAGATCCGCTCAACGGAAAAACAGGTGGAGCGGCGGGCAGACGCCGGCGTGAAATCTTCGGCACGCAAGCAGGTCAAGGCGCTTGATGAGACGGAAGCGGCCATCGGGGAGATGGAGAGCACCCTCCACCTGCTGAACCTGGAGCTGGAAGCGGCCACGCAAGCGCAGCAGTGGGAAGCGATCTCGCAGTTGAGCCAGCAGTATCACGCCGCGCAGCACAAACTCGAGGGATTGATGCACCAATGGGAAAAGCTGACCGCGGCTGCCGGCGCCTGAGGCCGGGGCAGTTGGCGGCTAAAGCCGGGGGAGTTGGCGGCTGAAGCCGGGGGAGTTGGCAGCCGGTCTGTGCAAGTAAAGGAGCGAGGGATGAGCGAGACAATTCTTATCGGCAAGGGGCGCCATATCCATGAAATGGACCGCCGGCAGTTTGAGCAACATCTGGTCCATGCCCCGCAGGAGATCAGCCGCCGGCTGGCGTTTATGAGCGAGGCTCACCATCAGGTGCGCTATTTCGTGGTCAGGGAGCTGGCCCGGCTGGGTCGGCCGGTAGCGCCATCGTTGATCGCCCAGGCGCTGGATCTGCCGCTGGCCCAGGTGATCCAGGTT
>JAHEEY010000254.1:2806-6880 GCA_024640485.1 Chloroflexota bacterium
CGAGGCTCACCATCAGGTGCGCTATTTCGTGGTCAGGGAGCTGGCCCGGCTGGGTCGGCCGGTAGCGCCATCGTTGATCGCCCAGGCGCTGGATCTGCCGCTGGCCCAGGTGATCCAGGTTATGGAAGATTTGGAAAAGCACCTGTTCTTCCTCTTCCGCAACAAAGCCGGCGATGCCGAATGGGCTTATCCAGTGACCGCCGCCAGGAGCGCCCACCAGATCCGCTTTAGAAGCGGTGAGACGTTGTATGCCGCTTGAGCGGAGGACGCCATCGCGGTCCCCTTCGTGCAAGGGCGGCTTACAAATCAATTCGTATCTGCTGAGATTCACACATCGTGCGGACACTGCGGCCAGCCGATGCGCTTGACCGTAGATTCCGATATGGGATACAAAATCCATGACTTTGGCGCCGATCCGCTGATATTCTCCCCAGATGTCGACTGGAGCACCTTCACCGATCCCAACATCATCCATGCCTTCTGACACAACTCCCTCTTCTTCTGGTCAGAAGAACACGCCAGAGCATATCGAGCAGAGGCAGATCGGGCAGACGGCAGCTTTCTAACGGTGGCCCAGCTGGCTTATGCCACGCCAATTGTCCAAGGAGCGCTTTTCGCTTTTTGAGGGAGCCGAGCCGCTCTTGACCTTGTGCAGGTCTGAAAGGCGCCTTCCATCGGCACGTGAGATCGTCCTTCTCTCTCGCTGGTGCTTGACACACGCCAGCTTGTCTTGATAATGTGATAGTAGGAAAGGGGTGCCGCTGCCCGAAACCAACATCGGGGCAGAAAATGCTCTGGCTGCCGCCGGAGCTGCGAGCAACAACGAAACATTGCATGGAGAACCATTTTGAGTGACACGATTTTGGTGGGCAGAGGGGATCTTTCTCAGCTTGAGCCAGATCACCGTATCGACCCGTATCGTCCAGGAAACCCCATTTGCCTTTGAATCATCTAAATAACAAAACAAGGAAGATCAATGCATCAGGTTGAACATCTACTGGCAGTCAGAAATAGATTGGGAGAAGGGCCGCTGTGGCATTCGGAAGAAGCGGCATTGTATTGGGTCGATATCGACGGACACAGCTTCTACAGGCTAGAGCCGGTCAGCGGCGAATTGGCCCGATTCGACGT
The DNA here is from genome assembly GCA_024640485.1 of Chloroflexota bacterium. Lineage (GTDB taxonomy): Bacteria > Chloroflexota > Anaerolineae > Promineifilales > Promineifilaceae > JAHEEY01. The sequence continues at coordinate 3,938 of JAHEEY010000254.1, forward strand.
GGGGCTGCCGGTGGGGGCGCTGGCCTTTCGGGAACAGGGAGGGCTGCTGCTGGCCACCCGCGACGGCTTCGCCTATTGGGACCCGGGAGAAGAGGCATTGCGATACATCATCGATCCGGAAGCGAATAAGCCGCAGAGCCGGTTCAATGACGGCGCCGTGGACCGCAGCGGCCGGTTCTGGGCCGGCACCATGGGAGATGGTGACAACAATTATCTCTACCGGCTGGACCCTGATGGATCGGTACATACCATGGAGTCGGGGGTGATCATCTCCAACGGCATCGGCTGGAGTCCGGATAACCAGACGATGTATTATACTGACTCCCCCCGGCACACAATCTACGCTTACGACTATGATGCCGCCAGCGGCAGCATCGCCAACCGGCGGGTGCTGATCCACGACCCGGAGCAGCCAGGGGTCCCCGACGGCCTCACCGTCGACCAGGAAGGGTTCATCTGGAGCGCCCGCTGGGGCGGCTACTGCCTGCTGCGGTACGATCCCCAGGGTAAAGTGGAGCGGAAGGTGACCCTGCCGGTGGCATGCCCCACCAGCTGCACCTTCGGCGGCCCAGAGCTGGACCAGCTGTATGTCACCTCAGCATGGGCTGAACTGGGAGAAGCGCGGATGCATGAGCAGCCGCTGGCAGGGGACCTGTTCCGGCTGACAGCGCCGGCAGCCGGATTCCCTGAGCCGAAATTCGCCGGCTAAGGCAATCAACGCTGCGGGGGGATACCGGAGCCGCGGCGATCAAAGAGAGGTGCAGAGATGGGCGCTTCCGATCAAGCTGTAGACAGGCTCTCAATCCCCGCGGAATGGGAACAGCTGCCGCTGAGTCAGTGGCAGAGCAAGCCGGTACTGCTTTTGGGGGCCACTGATACCGGCAAGAGCAGCCTGGGGCGGTATCTGTTCGAACGGCTGCAGGCGGCCACAGCCCCCACAGCGTACCTGGACCTGGACCCGGGCCAAAACAGTCTGGGGCCGCCCACCAGCATCGGCTTGGGGGTGCCCCACCCCACCGAACGACGCTTCCCGCCCAGCGGACGGCGCTGGCTCTATTTCACCGGCAACAATACCCCCCGAGGGCAGCTGCTGCGCCACCTGGAAGGTCTCCATATCCTGCACCGGCTGGCCTGGAACCAGGGGTGCCGCCATTTGTTGGTGAACAGCTCCGGGTTCATCGACCCCGACCAGGGTGGGCAGGCGCTAAAATGGGCGGTAATTGACCAGCTGCGCCCCTGCGTAATCATCAGCCTGCAGCGGAACGCGGAACTTGCGGCGCTGCTGGCGCCGGTCTGCCGGCTGCCCGATGTCACCGTCATCCAGCTGAAAGCGTCGCCGGCGGTGACCCGCCGCTCGCAGGCAGAGCGGCGGGAGAACAGGGCGGAAAGCTACCGGCGCTATTTCCGCGACGCCCAGCGCTACAGCTTCTACTACCGGGACATCGCCGTCTTCCCCCGTCCCCGCTTCACGCCGGGGCAGCTGGTGGCAATCGAAGAAAACAACGGGCTGGCGGCAGCGGTAGCGGTGGTGACCGAGACCGAGCCGGAGCGGGGGACGGTGACCCTATTTTCCCCCGTCGACCCCAGCCGGCACCCCATCACCGCCCTGCGTCTGGGCGCCGTCCGGCTGCACCTGGATAGCTGGCAGGATACACCGATTTAGTTCTCAGTGAGACTGCTTCATTAGAAATGCCAGGTGGAAGGTAGCCAAACTTCACGCCGCCAAGTATCATAACTGTGATGTTATTCGGCAGTGCCCGACGGCCTACGCCCTCTTCTAACCAGGGTGCAACGCAGCCGCCTGGCACATTCCCCACCTCTAGGTGACTCAACATGGCAAACGCATTTCGCCGCATTTGGAACCCGGCCTGGTATCACGGCCAGGGTAGTTCCGGCACATATTTTGAAGGATGGTATTACAAGCTGATAGGGCCAGACAAGGAAGCGCGACGGGCAGTCATCCCCGGTATTTACCGGCACCAGGACGACCCGGCTCTTTCCCACGCCTTCGTGCAGGTGCTTGACGGCAAGGAAGGCAGTTCGGTGTACCATCGCTTTCCGCTGGAGGCGTTCCAGGCAGCCGAGGGGGCGTTTGACGTGCGCATCGGCGGCAGCCGCTTCCAGCTGGATCAGATGGCGTTGGACCTGAACTCAAACGGCCAGCGCATCCAGGGTGCCCTCCACTTCCAGGGTGTGCGGCCGTGGCCGGTGACGCCTCTCTCGCCGGGAGTGATGGGCTGGTACGCTTTCACCCCCATGATGCAGTGCTACCACGGGGTGCTGGGGCTGGATCACGCCATCCAGGGCGGCCTGACCATCAACGGCGATGCGGTCGATTTCAGCGGCGGACGAGGGTACATGGAAAAGGATTGGGGGCGGGGCTTTCCCCGGGCGTACGTCTGGATGCAGTCGAACCATTTCGCCGAAACCGGCATCAGCCTCTCCGCTTCCATCGCCACTATCCCCTGGGTCAGAAGCTGGTTCCGGGGCTTCATCGTTGGTTTCCTGCACCAGGGAACTCTCTACCGCTTTGCCACCTACCTGGGCTCCAAGGTGGATGCGCTGCAGGTCTCCCCTTCCCATGTGGAATGGGCCTTGAGCGGCGGCAGCCGGTCTGGGGCTCCTGACCAGCGGTTCAGCGGCTACCGGCTGGAGCTGGTAGCCGACCGGGCCAGCGGCGGCACCCTGGCGGCGCCAGAGCCAGGCGGGATGGTGGAACGGGTGGTGGAGAGCATGACCGCCACCGCCGAAGTGCGGCTGACCGGCATCAATCGGAGCGGCCGTGAGACGATCATCTTCGAAGGGCGGGGCGACTGCGCCGCTCTGGAAGTATCCGGCTCCATCGAAGAGATCGTCGGCTAGACACGCTGGATAATCCCCGTGTGAAGGCGATCAATCGACTGACTGACGGCGCAGAAGCCAGATGGCGCTGCCCCACACCCA
>JAHEEY010000255.1 GCA_024640485.1 Chloroflexota bacterium
AACCTATCTTACTGACATGGGCGATGGGTGGCAACTCCCCGAAGCCGCTGCTCATACAGAGCGCTGTTGATGCTTAAGACAGATCTTAAGCGGCGCATGTTAGTTTACCAGAAGCGCAACCGCTCGAGTTGCGGCATCAAATTGAACGGGATTTCAGTCATGGTCCCCGGCGGAGCTGAACGAAATGTCACTAATAGGGAATCTGCGATCCTACTCGGCAACCCAATTGTTCCACCTGATTCAGCTGGCGGCAAGAACGGGCACCCTCACGGTAGGACATCAATCGACGATGGAGATCGCTTTCTACAGAGGAAAGCTCATCCATGCCGTTTTCAAGGAGGGGCATCTCGACTTGGCCAACCTCCTGTGGCAAGATGGCAAGCTGACTGACGCCCAGCTTCGGGCCATTCAGTCGAACGGCGGATCTCGCAGCGATGTTGAAATGGGCAGGCTCCTTATTCAAGCGGGCATTCTAGCTGAAGAAGAGATCCTGCAGAGCGTTCGCCAACGGATCATGGAGATTGTTCTGGAGCTGTTTACCTGGGAGGCTGGCGATTTCAGTTTTGCCACGGGCGAACTACCCTCTCAAGACAACGTCATGGTTGTGATTGATCTGGCGTCGGTCATAGGAGACGGGGAGAAGCAGCGTCGAGAGTGGCAGCGGCTGCAGGAACTGCTGCCCGATATGGACGTTCGGCTGCGATGTGCCCGGCATCCTAGGAGCCGGCTTCAAGATATAGAGCTGACCCTGCGGGAATGGCGGGTGATGATCGCCAGTAATACCCGGGACACCATGCGGCAGATCGCCAGCGCCAACAGGCTGAGCGCTTTCCAGATTCGCCGCATCGTCTACGGCTTGCTGCAGGTGGGATTGGTTGAGATTGTGCGGCCAGCACTGCGTCCGGTGCCCATTCGGGTCCAGAACCGGCGCTGAAAGGCGCGGTTTCATATTCGAGGGATTACCAACGAGGGGGAAAAAGAAAACACCCGCCGGTTGCAGCAGTAACCGGCGGGTGTTGCGTTTCAGTCGATACCGATGCCGTGCTCTCTCAGCTTGGAGACTACCCGGTACGGAGTCAAGGGAATCTCATCGAACCAAATCCCGGTGGCGTCGTGCAGGGCGGCTGTGATCGCCGGGGCCACCGGCAGGAACGGCATCTCGGCCATGCCCCGCGCCCCCCATGGGCCCAGAGGGTCCGCTTCTTCCACAATGACGGAGTCAACCTGCCGGGGCACATCTTTGATGCCTGGGATCAGATATTGGCTGAAATACGGATTGAGTATCCGTCCCTCTTTTAACTGGAGCTGTTCCAGGATTGAATAGCCGTATGCTTGGACCACGGCGCCTTCGATCTGCCCCTGAATAGAGATGGGGTTAATCGCTTTGCCCACATCATTGGCGCAGGTAATACGCTCGATTCGGATGTGGCCGGTTTCTATGTCTACGGTGACATCTGCCGCCTGGGCCACATAGCCGTAAGAGAAGTTGGGCATACAGGCGCCAGTCACCGGGTCGTAGGGTTCCGTTGGCGGTGGGGAGTAGCGAATATGGCCCACTGCGGGACGGTCTTCATCCTGCCACGCTTCCAATGCTTTCTCAGCGGCGCCGCGAATGGAATTGCCTGCCATCCAGGTCAGTCGAGAGGCCGAGGCAGAACCTGAATCACCGCTGGTGGCGGTATCTGACATGTCCAGCTCAACCATCTCAACATCGACCCCCAGTGCCGCCGCGGCCATCTGTTTGAATACGGTGTGGGCGCCCTGGCCGACATCAGCGCCGGCATGGTACAACACCACCCGCTCGATTTCAGTATCACCGAACAACTCGATGGTGGCTTCACATCGCTCCGGGAAACCGAACGAAAAGCCCACGTTCTTGAAAGAGCAGGCGAATCCTCGCCCTCGGCGCAGCGATTTCGTGTCCGGCGGCAGCGATTGGATACCGGTAAATTGGGATCGCTCCTGGGACTGATGATCGTCGCCAGCTAATGCCGGAGGCCATCCTTTATCCCAGTTGAACTCTTGCGCACAGCGCTCGATGACTTCCGCCAGGCTGATGCCGGGGGGCAGGGGGGTTTGGGTGGTCAGCAGGCTGCCATCACGCAGTACGTTTTTCAGCCTTAGCTCGACCGGGTCCATCCCCAGCGCTTCAGCCAGCTTGTTCATCTGGCTTTCGGCGGCAAAGGCGCCTTGAGGCCCGCCAAAGCCGCGGAAGGCACCGCCGGGGACGTTGTTGGTGGTTACCGCGTAGCTGTCCACATGGGCATGGGGTACTTCATAAGGGCCGGTGACCATCAGATTGGCGTTGCCCAGCACTTTGGTGCTGGTGCAGGCATAGGAGCCGCTGTCCAGAATCAGCTCAGCGGTTATCGCCGTCAGCTTGCCGTCCTTGGTCGCGCCCCATTTTGTCTTTACATAAGCTGGGTGCCGCTTGTGATGGCCCAGGATGCTTTCTTCACGAGTCCAAATGATCCGGACCGGCCGCTCAATGCCCATCTCTTTGAGGCGCATGGCGGCCAGACCCAGGACGATCTGCAGCGAGAGATCCTCGCGCCCGCCAAAGGCGCCGCCAATGGCAGGGTAAATGACCCGCACCTGGTTTTCCGGCAGCCCTAGGGCATGGGCAACCTGCACCAGATCTTCGTGCGCCCATTGACCTGCGACTTCAACAGTCACCCGTCCTGCGGCGTCGATGTAGCCCAGGCCCGCTTCCGGCTGCAGATAGGCATGTTCTTGATATGGGAGGCGATAGTCGCCCTCCACAATGACATCTGCTTCCGCCCAGCCGGCCGCCATATCCCCTTTGCGAATCTGATAATGCTTCAGGATATTGCTGCCGTGCCAGGGATGAAGCACCAGTTCGTCCTTCATCGCTTCGAATACATCGGTGACGATGGGCAGCTGTTCCCAACTAATCTGGATCAGTCCCCGAGCTTTGGCGGCAGCGGCTTCGGTTTCCGCAATGACCACAGCGACCTGATCCGCCTCCCAAAGGCTGACGTCAGCGTATCGGTTCTGGCTGCCCAGACCAACTAACACCGGTTGATCGGGCATGATCAAGCCGTATTCGTTGACTGGTACATCTTTGGCTGTAAGGATCATGACCACGCCGGGCACCGCTTCCGCGGCGCTCAGGTCGATGCTAAGCATGCGCGCATGCGGCTGCCCGCTGAACAGAACCTTGCCATGCAGTAAATTATCCGGCGTCAGATCTCCGGGATATTGTGTAGCCCCGGTAACTTTTCCGCCGGCGTCAATTCGTGTCAATGAATGTGATTGTAGGTTGCTTGAATCCGTCACTGTTTAGCGATAACCGCCTTGATCGAATGGGTCCTTACGGCGGGAGTACATGGAAGCATCCCCAGTCCGTCGCCGCCCCTCAGGGCTGGCAAAGGCGAATCCGATAAATAAAATGAACTGCATGATAACGACGATCAGGAGCATCAGGGTGCCCTGGACAACGTACACTGGCAGCGTTGTGGGCAGCGAAAGGGATTTGTAAATTTGGGCGTAATTGAAGACACCGCTGTCGACTAATGCCCCAAGTAGAAAATACGCTACCGCAAAAGAGATAATTAGCCAGATCACCTGGATGATCGTCTTGCCAGTCAAGCCTTTACGCTCTTCTAGTTCCTCTAGCTCTTTCTTTTCCAGACGCATGGGTAACTCCTTACGATGTGGCAGGGTTACTGCCTGCAACCCGCTCTACTGCTTCAATGATCTTGTAATAACCAGTGCACCGGCACAAGTTGCCGGCGAATGCCTGCAGGATATGATCTCGGCCGGCAGTGGGATTCTCTTCCAGCAGCTTGGCGCCAGACATCAGAAAACCTGGGATACAATAGCCGCATTGTACGGCGCCTGTCTCGACGAATGCCTGCTGCAGCGGATGGCGTTTCCCGGATGAGGCGTTCCCCAACCCTTCAATGGTAATGATCTCCGCCCCTTGGGCGCGTGCCGCTGGCACCAGACAGGACATGACCGCCATACCATCCATGTAGACCGTACATGCCCCGCACTCACCTTCACCGCATCCTTCTTTAGTTCCGGTCAAAAAGCCCTCTTCCCGAAGCCAGCGCAGCAATGTCTTCTGGCTGCCGGCAGCGCTGATTGGGTTGCCGTTGACGGTGGCATTGATGGGGGTGTCATGATCGTGCGCGGCGGCGTACTGGGTGCCGGTCGGGTGGCTGCCGGCACTATTTCCCCACAGCATAACGGGTTCCGCTGGCCATTGGTCCCGCTCTTTGCCATCTCGAAGGGCGGCCAAGGCCCGTTTGACCAATACCCGCACCATCTCTTTCCGGTAGCTTGCCGGGCCTCTGATATCGTCGATGGGGGTGGCGTTGGCCGCGGCCAGGCGGGCCGCCTGGGCGATGACCTCGTCGCTCAAGGATTTGCCGGTCAAGTATGCTTCCGCTTGTGGCGTGGAGATAATTGTCGGTGCCACGCTCCCCTGGGTGATACGGGCTGCGGAGACTCGCGAGCCGTCAAAATCGATTACTAAAGAAAGATGAACCACTGAAATTGCCTGCGCCTGCCGCAAGCCAAGTTTGACGAACATACCCCGGCTGGTGGCTGGGAGCGGGCGAAAACTGATGTCCACCATCATTTCATCCGGGCTCATCACTGTCCGCCTAACACCGGTGTAGAACTGGGATAGGGGGATGCTCCGCCGGCCAGATAATGAAGCCAGGGTAACCTCAGCATCCATCGCCCAAAGGGGCGAGATGGTATCGTTGGCCGGGCTGCCGGTGATTAAATTTCCTGCCACCGTGGCCCGGTTGCGCAGCTGCGGCGAGGCCACTTCTAAACAAGACTGCGCCAGGGGAAAGGCGTGATCGACCAGCATCTGGGAATTGATCACCTGATTGTGGGTGACCAGGGGGCCCAGATGAATCGATCCATCCCCAGTCTGGCTGATCTGATCGAGGTCAGGAATTCGAGTTATGTCAATTAAAATATCGATATCTGGACGAACGCCGCGTTCCATTTCCAGCATGATATCGGTGCCGCCGGCGATGATCCGGGCGGAGCTGCCATAGTGGGCCAGCAGCTTCAGCGCGTCGTCCAAAGAGGCTGGTGTTTCGTATCGTCTGATTACTTTTGCTTGATGCGACATAAGTTTGGTAATTATGCAGAAAATCGGGCCGCGTCGCCTTCAAGGCGCCGGCTCATGTTCTGCCGGAAATTCTCCTCAACTGCGTTTGGTTATTCGGCCATCCTGGTGCCGGTGCCGCCGCGCCGGATCATGATGATTTCCGCCATGATGCTGACGGCGATTTCTTCCGGCGTTTCCGCGTTTAATTCCAGGCCCAGCGGGGAATGGAATCGGTCAAGTTCGGCTGAGTCAAGCCCATCCGCCAGCAGCAGCTTCCGGGTCTCGGCCCAGCGCCGTCGGCTGCCCATGATGCCGATATAGGGGGCGGGGGTAGCCAACAGCTTGGGCAGCACCTGCCGGTCGATCATCACGTTGCGGGTGACCAGGGCGATATATGTATTGCTGGTTATCGGTTGGGCCTGTAGGGCATCGTCAATACTGCCTGGCAGATAGCTGTCGGCGTGCGGTATTTGTTCTGGTGTGGCCATGGCCTCTCTGTCATCGGTGACCACCACGCGATAGCCGGCCAGCTGGCCCTGGGCCGCCAACGCCCTGCCAACATGGCCGCAGCCGATGATATACAAGGTTGCCGGAGGCAAATGGAGTTCCATGAATAGCTCGATTTCTCCCCCGCAAATGCCGGGGTCCCCTTTGCCAGGGTCTACAAATGCATAGGTCAGGATATGGGATTGGCCGTTTTCAAAGATCTCAGCCGCTTCTTCTAAAGCGCGGGATTCCATTTCACCGCCGCCCACAGTGCCGCTGGTGCGACCGTCTTGGTAGATCAGCATCTTGGCGCCGGTCCGCCGAGGGACTGAGCCGCGATCTTTGATGATGGTGGCCAATATTACCGACTTACCAGCATTGATGGCCCTGACCAATTCGGACATCATGCGATGATTACTGTCATTCATGCAATTTACTTGATGTGCTAAGAGCGGGCAGCCTTATTCAGCCGCTGGTGCCGCCATGATGCACCAGCCTGGTATCCAGCCTGACCTGCCGGGATCTGTGGTCGCTACAAAATAGAATGGAATCTGGGATTGTTCTGCCGTATCAGCCGCTTCCAATGTAGCCATGGCAATCCGGTTGATGGTCACTGCGGTGCCGTCGGCGAAAACCCGATCGTGGGCGACAGTCTCTGGCATCACCGAATTTCCCAGAACAGCCTTGCGTTCATCATCCAGGGAACCGCATTGTCCCCGGTTGGCACATTCCTGGCTGCAGTTCAAAACTGCCGTCGAAAATGGCTCCAGGAGTGCCCCTTCTTCAGCGTCAGAACCGCCGCCGCCGCAGGCGACCATCAAGAAGACAAGAGCTGCCAAAAGGAGAATGGCGGGTCTATATCGACGCCGTATCCAGTTTGAGCCGTTCGAAGCATGTCGTTGATTCACGTCGCCTCCAGATTTTTCGGCTGGTCAGTCGCCACACACTGCCGTCCTGATGTGGCTGCAGGTGGTGCAGATATGCGATCCTCGCTCTCTTCCGCTTAACCGAATCGGCTGGGCCAGCGCTTCAATTCCAGGACGCAGGATGGGTTAAGACTGTGCCTAAAGTTTATCAAAATGAGCCTGTTGTGACAATCGACGGCAGGGCTCAGCCGTCGATGTACCAGCCCAGTGCTTCCATATTCGTTTCCTTGACCAGTTCAGCGGGCAGGTCTGCCAGGGTCAGGGCGGCTTCAGCGGCAACGGTGCCGTCGGGCAAGGTGATCTGGCCCTCTGCCCTCCCTAGACGGCCGCGCAGTTTGATGATCCGTCCGGTCACT